>NZ_JBHIOU010000002.1:0-236510 GCF_042195705.1 Bartonella sp. AP72JLCBS
GAGGAAATCGAGATTATCGGTATTCGTCCAACGTCTAAGACGACGGTTACAGGCGTTGAAATGTTCCGCAAGCTTTTAGATCAAGGTCAAGCGGGTGATAATATAGGAGCTCTGCTACGTGGTGTTGACCGTGAAGGGATTGAGCGTGGTCAAGTATTGGCAAAGCCAGGATCCGTTACGCCTCATACACGTTTTAAAGCAGAAGCTTACATTTTGACAAAGGATGAAGGTGGACGTCATACACCGTTTTTCACGAATTATCGTCCTCAGTTTTACTTCCGTACGACGGATGTTACAGGTATTGTTACGCTTCCAGAAGGAACGGAAATGGTTATGCCAGGTGACAATGTTGCGATGGATGTTTCGTTGATCGTTCCGATAGCGATGGAAGAGAAACTTCGTTTTGCTATTCGTGAAGGTGGTCGTACTGTTGGTGCCGGTATCGTCTCTAAGATCATTGAATAAATAATGCTTGTTAAAGGGGTGTTAAAAGTGTTTTAGTTTTGAGAGTTAGGGGTATAGCTCAGTTGGTAGAGCGGCGGTCTCCAAAACCGCAGGTCGCGGGTTCAAGTCCTGCTGCCCCTGCCAAAGAGGGATTTTACATATAAGGGAGTGGATTTTGCTGCCTTTTTCGCTTTTTTTGATATGGGGCTTGTTTTTTTGTGTGTGAAACGGTATTGAATAGAAAGTAAGGAAATTGCATAAGTCTGAAAGTTGGCTTTTGCGTTTTTTTCCTGTTTATTTTGTTCTATAAAACACAATGGGACTAGAGAGAGTATAGTGTGACGATGGCATCTAAAACCAATCCGATTACCTTTTTGAAGCAGGTTTATGCAGAAACAATTAAAGTGAAATGGCCTACACGTCGTGAGACGGTTATTTCTACTATTATGGTTTTGTTGGTAACTGCATTGGCTTCAGCTTTCTTTTTTATTGTGGATCAGGTTATGCATTTTGGTGTTTGGCGGGTTATTGATCTTCTGAAATATCTTTTTAGTTGAGAATGTAAGGAAGTGTGACTGTGGCAGCTCGTTGGTATATTGTTCAGGCATATTCAAATTTTGAAAAGAAAGTAGCGGAAGCTATTGATAAGGAGGCAAAGCAAAAGGGGCTTGATCATCTTTTTGAAAAGATTTTTGTTCCAACAGAGCGTGTTGTAGAGGTTCGTCGTGGACGCAAAGTTGATACTGAGCGAAAATTTTTTCCTGGTTATGTTCTTGTTCGTGCTGAGTTAACAGATGAAGTTTATCATCTTATTAAGAATACGCCTAAAGTGACAGGTTTTTTAGGGTCGGATGCGCGTCCTGTTCCTATTTCTGATCGAGAGGTTGAGCAAATTCTCAAACAAGTTCAGGAAAGGGTTGAGTCTCCAAAGTCCTCTGTATTGTTTGAGGTTGGAGAGCAAGTTCGCGTTGCTGATGGTCCTTTTGTTTCGTTTAATGGAATTGTTCAAGAGGTTGAAGAAGAACGCTCTCGTCTTAAGGTTGAAGTGCTTATTTTTGGGCGTCCTACGCCTGTTGATTTGGAATTTGGTCAGGTTGAAAAACTCTGATTAAACTTAGAGTAGTTTTAATTACTTTAAGGAAGGAGTGGGAGGTGATTTATAGCTTTTGTCGGCTTAATGATCCGAACCACGTGACTGCAAGCGGGTAACGGGCAAGATGAATTGTCAGTATACCAGTGAAATTAAAGGCAGATTGTTATGGCAAAAAAAAGTATAGGTCAGCTTAAGTTGCAGGTTCCTGCAGGAGCTGCTACTCCATCTCCACCAATTGGTCCAGCTCTTGGGCAGCGTGGTATTAATATCATGGAATTTTGTAAGGCGTTTAATGCAGCGACACAAGAAATGGAAAAGGGGGCACCGATTCCAGTTGTTATTACGTATTACCAAGATAAGTCTTTCACCTTTTCTCTCAAGACGCCTCCTGTATCCTTCTTTTTAAAGAAGGAAGCAAACCTGAAATCTGGCTCAAAAGAGCCTGGTAAAGTGTCTGTAGGAAGCATTTCTCGCGATAAAATTCGTTCGATTGCGGAATCAAAGATGAAAGATCTTAATGCGAATGACATTGAGGCAGCAATGCGTATGGTTGAAGGTTCTGCTCGCTCGATGGGCTTGGAAGTGGTGGGCTAATATTATGGCAAAAGTAGCAAAAAGAATAAAAAATATCCGAAAAGATATTGATTTTAATGAACTCTACGCTTTAAAAGATGCCGTTTCAATGGTTAAGGAGCGTGCCGTTGCTAAGTTTGATGAAACAATCGAAATTTCAATGAACTTGGGTGTTGATCCTCGTCATGCTGATCAAATGGTTCGAGGCGTTGCTCATTTGCCTAATGGAACAGGGAGAAATATTCGTGTTGCCGTTTTTGCTCGTGGGGATAAGGCTGAGGAAGCTAAGGCGGCAGGAGCTGATATTGTGGGTGCCGAAGATTTATTTGAAAGCGTTAATAGAGGGACTATAGATTTTGATCGTTGTATTGCAACGCCAGACATGATGCCTCTTGTTGGTCGTCTTGGTAAGATTCTTGGTCCACGGAGTTTGATGCCGAATCCGAAAGTTGGTACTGTAACACTTGATGTCGCCGGTGCTGTCAAAGCTTCTAAAGGTGGTGCTGTTGAGTTTCGCGTGGAAAAAGCTGGTATTGTGCATGCTGGTATTGGTAAGGCTTCTTTTGGTGTTGAAAAAATCGTAGAAAATATAAAAGCCTTTGCAAGTGCAGTTATTAAAGCCAAGCCGCAAGGTGCAAAAGGTGAGTATATTAAGCGCGTTGCTGTTTCGTCGACTATGGGAATTGGTGTTAAAGTTGATCCAGCAACGGTTCGTTCAGAGCTAGTATAAGCTGATTTATAATTTTGTTTTGGGGTATGGGAATATCAAAATTGTATTTAAAATGCTGATTTTGATCAGCTCGCTATCTAAGCTTTATAGGGCTTAGGTTGTACCGGGAGAAATTCCGGAATATCCTGTCCGAGATTGTAGGTGATGCTTTTAAGTATCTTAATCAAAAAAACCTGCATGAGACTGGGGTAAAAACTGAGAGTTAAAAGACTTAAAGGGTTTGAGCCAAGGTTGCCTTTGAACGCTGTGCGTGAAAAAGGGGACAGGATCCTCATCGGTGACATGAAGTATTTTATGTTATCAAAGGTAACCAACAGGTTTGTTTTAAGCAAATCTGTTAAATGGAGAGAGACAGTGAATAGAGCGGAAAAACGCGAATTTGTTACATGGCTTAACGAGGCTTTTCGGAAGTCTGGTTCTGTTGTTGTTGCACATTATTCCGGTCTGACAGTTTCACAGATGAATGATCTGCGTTCGAAAATGGGTGAAGCTGGCGGTGCCGTTAAGGTCGCCAAAAACCGTCTTGCTAAAATCGCTCTTCAGGGCACGGAATCTGAATCGATAGTGGGTTTGTTTACTGGACAAACACTTATTGCTTATTCAGAAGATCCAATCACAGCACCGAAAGTTGCTGTTGATTTTGCGAAAAGCAATGACAAATTTGTCATACTTGGCGGTTCAATGGGTGCAACAAGTTTAACTGTAGATGCTGTGAAGTCATTGGCTTCATTGCCTTCATTAAACGAGTTGCGTGCAAAACTTGTGGGTATGATTTCTACCCCGGCGACCCGTATTGCACAGGTTGTTAATGCCCCTGCTGGTCAGGTTGCACGTGTCATTGGAGCATATGCTCAGGAGGATAAGGCGGCTTAAGGCTGTTTGTATTCACGTTTATGGAAGAGCTTTAATGCTTTTCTGTTTTTTTGAATAAGATTTAATAATGGTTCAAATCTTTTAATTGAAGGAATTTAAAAATGGCTGATCTAGAGAAGATCGTAGAAGACCTTTCTAATCTAACCCTTTTGGAAGCCGCTGAGCTTTCTAAGTTACTTGAAGAAAAGTGGGGAGTTTCGGCTGCTGCTCCTGTAGCTGTCGCTGCTGTTGCTGGTGCTGCTGCTCCAGCTGCTGAAGAAAAAACAGAATTTGATGTTATTCTTGTTGAAGGTGGCGCACAAAAAATTAATGTTATTAAGGAAGTTCGTGCTCTTACTGGACTTGGTCTTAAAGAAGCTAAAGATCTGGTTGAAGGTGCACCTAAGCCTATTAAAGAGGCTGCTTCTAAAGAAGAAGCAGAAAAAATTAAATCTCAACTTGAAGCTGCCGGTGCTAAGGTGGAACTTAAGTAAATTTAATTTTATCGGCGGGCATTTATGTTCGCCGATTTTCTTTCTCTTAATACAAAGAGGGAAAATAATGAGTAAAAAACTTTTCCCAATGGTTTCGTAACAGGAATGGGATAGGTTTGGATTACTTACCCCTTCATCATAGAGTCAAAGAGATAAATGGCTTATGTTGGTGGGGAAAGTTGATGATGCTCATTATTGAGTGTCAAGTGAACTGGTCTGCATATGCAGGTTAATGGTATAAGGCTTTCAAGGTTGGTCTACCTTGAAGAGTAAAGATCAAGGAGCGACGATGGCTCAGACTCACGCAATGATGTCTCAATTCAATGGTCGTAAGCGCGTACGGAAATTTTTTGGTAAGATTCCTGAAGTAGCAGAAATGCCGAATCTTATTGAGGTTCAAAAAGCCTCATACGATCAATTTCTCATGGTTGAGGAACCGAAAGGTGGGCGACCAGATGAAGGTTTGCAAGCTGTTTTTAAATCGGTTTTTCCTATTTCAGATTTTTCCGGTACAGCTATGCTTGAGTTTGTAGGTTATGAATTTGATTTACCAAAATTTGATGTTGAAGAGTGCCGTCAACGTGATTTAACTTATGCTGCCCCATTAAAGGTCATATTGCGTTTGATTGTTTTTGATGTTGATGAGGATACTGGCTCCAAAGATATCAAAGACATTAAAGAGCAAGGCGTTTATATGGGCGATATGCCTTTAATGACGACGAATGGTACCTTTATTGTTAATGGTACGGAGCGTGTTATTGTTTCTCAGATGCATCGTTCTCCTGGTGTCTTTTTTGACCATGATAAAGGAAAGTCCCATTCATCAGGAAAGCTTCTTTTTGCTGCTCGTGTTATTCCGTATCGTGGTTCTTGGCTTGATATTGAGTTTGATGCTAAGGACATCATTTATGCGCGTATTGATCGACGGCGCAAGATTCCTGTTACTAGTCTTTTGATGGCATTAGGTATGGATGCGTCGGATATTTTATCGACGTTTTATGATAAAGTGACTTATGAGCGTGATGGAGAAGGATGGCGAGTTCCTTATTCTGTGGATCGCTTTAAAGGAATGAAGCTCATTTCTGACCTTATAGATGCAGATAGTGGTGAAGTCGTTGCGGAGGCTGGTAAAAAATTAACAGTTCGTACTGCGAAGTCTTTGGTAGAAAAAGGACTTAAAGCGGTTAAAGTTAGTGAAGATGATTTATTAGGTTGTTATCTAGCCGAAGATATCGTCAATTACGAAACAGGTGAAATCTACCTTGAAGCTGGTGATGAAATTGACGAAAAAGTATTAAAAGTTCTGCTCGATGTTAGTGCTGATCAAGTCAATATTCTTGATATTGATCACATGAATATTGGCGCTTACATCCGCAATACTTTGAAGGTGGATAAAAATGAAAGTCGGCAGGATGCGTTATTTGATATTTACCGGGTGATGCGTCCAGGTGAACCTCCAACAATCGATACAGCAGAAGCAATGTTCCATTCATTGTTTTTTGATCCAGAGCGTTATGATCTTTCAGCTGTCGGGCGTGTTAAGATGAATTTACGTATGGATCTTGATTGTCCAGACACAGTTCGCATTTTACGCCAAGAGGATATTCTTGCTGTTGTTAAGATGTTGGTTGAATTGCGTGATGGACGTGGTGAAATTGATGATATTGATAATCTTGGCAACCGTCGCGTTCGTTCCGTCGGGGAGTTGATGGAAAATCAATATCGCATTGGTCTTCTTCGTATGGAACGTGCGATAAAAGAGCGTATGTCATCGGTTGAAATTGATACAGTTATGCCACAGGATTTGATCAATGCAAAGCCTGCGGCAGCAGCAGTCCGTGAATTTTTTGGGTCTTCACAATTGTCGCAGTTTATGGATCAAACCAATCCATTGTCAGAAATTACCCATAAGCGCCGTCTTTCTGCTCTTGGTCCAGGTGGTTTGACTCGTGAACGTGCGGGTTTTGAAGTCCGTGACGTACATCCTACGCATTATGGTCGTATTTGTCCGATTGAAACACCAGAAGGCCCCAATATTGGTCTGATTAACTCCTTAGCAACATTTGCGCGAGTTAACAAATATGGCTTTATTGAAAGCCCATATCGAAAAATTATTGATGGAAAAGTCACAAAAGAAGTTATTTATCTTTCAGCGATGGAAGAAGCAAAGCATTATGTCGCTCAGGCTAATTCTTCATTAGATAACGAAGGTCGTTTTATAGAAGAGTTTGTTGTTTGCCGTCATGCTGGTGAAGTTTTAATGGCGCCGCGTGATCATGTTGATTTGATGGATGTTTCACCAAAACAGTTGGTTTCAGTTGCAGCAGCGCTTATTCCTTTTTTGGAAAATGATGATGCGAATCGTGCGCTTATGGGATCGAACATGCAGCGTCAAGCAGTTCCTCTTGTACGCGCTGAAGCGCCATTTGTTGGGACGGGAATGGAATCTATTGTTGCGCGCGATTCAGGAGCTGCTGTGAGTGCAAAACGTAGTGGTGTTGTTGATCAAGTCGATGCTACCCGTATTGTTATCCGTGCAACAGAAGATTTAGATCCTTCAAAATCAGGCGTTGATATTTACCGCTTACAGAAATTTCAGCGTTCTAATCAGTCCACTTGTATTAATCAGCGTCCTCTTGTACATGTCGGTGATAGGGTAGAGAAAGGTGATATCATTGCAGATGGTCCATCCACGGATCTTGGTGATTTGGCTCTTGGGCGGAATGTTCTCGTAGCCTTTATGCCTTGGAATGGATACAATTATGAAGATTCTATTTTGTTATCCGAGCGCATTGTTGCTGATGATGTGTTTACTTCAATTCATATCGAGGAATTTGAAGTTGCGGCACGCGATACAAAACTTGGACCTGAGGAAATTACGCGCGACATTCCTAATGTTGCGGAAGAAGCGTTAAGAAATCTTGATGAAGCTGGCATTATTTATATTGGTGCTGAAGTTCAACCAGGTGATATTTTAGTTGGAAAGATTACCCCGAAAGGTGAAAGTCCCATGACGCCGGAAGAAAAGCTTCTGCGTGCAATTTTTGGGGAAAAGGCATCCGATGTTCGTGATACTTCTATGCGTATGCCTCCTGGGACTTTTGGTACTGTTGTTGAAGTTCGCGTTTTTAATCGCCATGGCGTGGAAAAAGATGAACGTGCGATGGCAATTGAGCGTGAAGAAATTGAGCGTTTAGCAAAAGACCGTGATGATGAACAGTCTATTCTTGATCGCAATGTTTATGCGCGCCTCACCGATATGTTGACAGGTAAAGTTGCTGTAGAAGGTCCGAAAGGCTTTTCGGGTAGTAAAAAGCTTGATAGTACAGTAATGGGGCATTATCCGCGATCCCAGTGGTGGCAATTTGCTGTTGAGGATGAAAAGCTTCAAAATGAAATTGAAGCTTTGCGCAAGCAATATGATGAATCAAAAGAAGCATTACAACGTCGCTTTATGGATAAGGTTGAAAAGGTCCAAAGAGGTGATGAAATGCCTCCTGGTGTCATGAAAATGGTGAAAGTTTTTGTGGCTGTGAAGCGCAAAATCCAACCAGGTGACAAGATGGCGGGACGTCACGGGAATAAGGGTGTTGTTTCACGTATTCTTCCCGTAGAAGATATGCCATTTCTTGAAGATGGGACCCATGCTGATATCGTCTTGAATCCGCTGGGTGTGCCTAGTCGTATGAATGTTGGACAAATTCTTGAAACGCATCTTGGTTGGGCATGTGCGGGGATGGGCAAGAAGATTGGTGCTTTGTTAGAGTTATATCAAGAGACTGGGGATATATTGCCGTTGCGTCAGCGTATTGAAAATCTTATGCCTGATGATAATCATAATGAACCAGTTCGTCAGTATGATAATGAAAGCCTTTACAAATTGGCATTGCAGATGAAGAAAGGGGTTTCAATTGCAACGCCTGTTTTTGATGGAGCACATGAGTCTGATATTAACATGATGCTGGAAGACGCAGGCTTAGATAGTTCAGGGCAGGTTACGCTTTATGATGGTCGTACTGGGGAGCCTTTTGATCGTCCAGTAACGGTGGGATATATTTACATGTTGAAATTGCATCACCTTGTTGATGATAAGATTCATGCGCGTTCTATTGGTCCCTATTCACTTGTTACGCAGCAGCCATTAGGAGGTAAGGCACAATTTGGTGGTCAGCGTTTTGGTGAAATGGAGGTATGGGCGCTTGAAGCTTATGGTGCTGCATACACTTTGCAGGAGATGCTAACAGTAAAATCAGATGATGTGGCTGGTCGAACAAAAGTCTATGAGGCAATTGTGCGTGGTGATGATACATTTGAGGCAGGTATACCCGAAAGCTTTAATGTGTTGGTAAAAGAAATGCGCTCACTTGCTCTTAATGTGGAGCTTGATGATGCGCGTGAACTTATTGCACAGCGGGCATTGTCTGATACGGCAGAATAATAATTCAAGGAGCGCACTAGAAAAAGGCTGCGCTCTTATTACTTTAAGAGGCTCAATAACCTTATTAAGGCTATACAGGTCATTTTTAAAAGTAAATGTATTTTAAAGAAGATCTGTTATAAAATAAATGAGATATTACAACAGGTTCTAAGAATCTTTGAAGGAGAACAGCATGAACCACGAGGTCATGAATCTTTTCAATCCTCAAGCGCCAGCGCAGACATTTGACTCTATTCGTATTTCTATTGCGAGTCCTGAGAAAATTTTGTCCTGGTCGTATGGTGAGATTAAGAAGCCTGAGACTATTAATTATCGGACTTTTAAACCAGAACGTGATGGTCTTTTTTGTGCACGTATATTTGGCCCTATTAAGGACTATGAATGTCTATGTGGCAAATATAAACGCATGAAGTATAAGGGCATTATTTGTGAAAAATGTGGTGTAGAGGTTACTCTTTCGCGCGTACGTCGTGAGCGTATGGGGCATATTGAACTTGCGGCACCCGTTGCGCATATATGGTTTCTTAAATCATTACCAGGCCGTATTTCTACACTTTTAGATTTAACTTTAAAAGATATTGAACGGGTTCTTTATTTTGAGAATTATATTGTAACCGAACCAGGGTTAACATCTCTTAAGCTCCATCAGCTTCTTTCTGAAGAAGAATATATGCTTGCTATTGATGAATTTGGAGAAGATCAGTTTACAGCTATGATTGGCGCTGAAGCTATTTACGAGCTTTTAGCTAGTATGGAGTTAGATAAAATCGCTAATGATTTGCGTCTTGAATTAGCTGAAACAACTTCAGAGTTAAAGCAGAAAAAATTGATTAAACGACTTAAAATCGTTGAAAATTTTCTTGAATCTGGAAATAAGCCAGAGTGGATGATTATGAAAACAATTCCGGTTATTCCACCGGACTTGCGTCCATTGGTTCCGCTTGATGGTGGGCGTTTTGCGACATCAGATCTGAATGATCTTTATCGGCGTGTTATTAATCGTAATAACCGCTTGAAACGGCTGATTGAATTGCGTGCTCCTGGAATTATCGTACGCAATGAAAAGCGTATGGTACAAGAAGCTGTTGATGCATTGTTTGATAATGGACGGCGTGGGCGTGTGATTACTGGAGCCAATAAACGTCCTCTTAAGTCTTTATCAGATATGTTGAAGGGCAAGCAAGGGCGTTTTCGTCAGAACTTACTTGGGAAGCGTGTTGATTACTCGGGGCGTTCTGTTATCGTGACGGGTCCTGAATTAAAATTGCATCAATGTGGTCTTCCCAAAAAAATGGCTCTTGAATTATTTAAGCCTTTTATTTATGCGCGGCTTGATGCAAAAGGCTATTCATCAACGGTAAAGCAGGCAAAGAAGCTTGTTGAAAAAGAACATCCAGAAGTTTGGGATATCTTGGATGAGGTTATTCGTGAACACCCTGTTTTACTCAACCGCGCGCCAACATTGCACCGTTTGGGGATTCAGGCTTTTGAACCTATCTTAATTGAGGGAAAAGCTATACAGCTACATCCATTGGTGTGTACTGCTTTTAATGCAGATTTTGATGGTGATCAGATGGCGGTTCACGTGCCGCTTTCTCTTGAAGCACAGCTTGAAGCCCGTGTTTTGATGATGTCCACCAATAATATTCTTCATCCGGCAAATGGTGCTCCCATTATTGTTCCCTCACAGGATATGGTTCTTGGTCTTTATTATCTTTCAATTGTTTCTGAAAAAGAACCAGGTGAAGGAATGGCCTTTTCTGATATAGGTGAGCTTCATTATGCCTTGGAAAATAAGGTTATAACGCTTCATACGAAGATTAAAGGCCGTGTTAAGAATATGGGGAAGGATGGAAAAGAAGTCTCTAAACTTTATGATACGACACCTGGTCGTTTGATTATCGGTGAGCTTTTGCCAAAAAGTGCGGATATCTCATTTGATATTGTCAATCAAGAGATGACGAAAAAGAACATTTCTAAAATGATTGATCATGTTTATCGGCACTGTGGACAAAAAGAGACGGTTATTTTTTGTGACCGTATTATGCAGCTTGGCTTTTCTTATGCTTGTCGTGCAGGAATTTCATTCGGTAAGGACGATATGGTTATTCCTGATAGTAAGTCGCGTTTAGTCGCAGAAACAGAAGCTTTGGCTAAGGAGTACGAACAGCAATATAATGATGGTTTGATTACACAAGGTGAAAAATACAATAAGGTTGTAGATGCTTGGGGTAAATGTA
Organism: Bartonella sp. AP72JLCBS; assembly: GCF_042195705.1. Classification (NCBI taxonomy): domain Bacteria; kingdom Pseudomonadati; phylum Pseudomonadota; class Alphaproteobacteria; order Hyphomicrobiales; family Bartonellaceae; genus Bartonella; species Bartonella sp. AP72JLCBS. The sequence goes on from NZ_JBHIOU010000002.1 coordinate 10,865, forward strand.
CAGATCGCGTCGCAGATGAAATGATGAAACGTATTCAAGCTGTGGATTTTGATCCTAAAACAGGTCGTCAACGGCCGATGAATTCTATCTATATGATGTCGCACTCTGGTGCTCGTGGTTCTGCTAACCAGATGAGACAATTGGCCGGTATGCGTGGATTAATGGCAAAACCATCGGGTGAAATTATTGAAACACCCATTATTTCAAATTTTAAAGAAGGTCTAACTGTTAATGAATACTTCAATTCCACGCATGGTGCACGTAAAGGACTTGCTGATACTGCGTTAAAGACGGCGAACTCTGGTTATTTAACACGGCGTCTTGTTGATGTTGCACAGGATGCTATTATTTCAGCAGTTGATTGTGGTACCGCAAAAGGGCTTACCATGCAGCCGATTGTTGATGCAGGACAAATTGTTGCCTCCCTTGGGCAAAGAATTCTTGGTCGTACAGCGCTTGTTGATATTCTACATCCTGTCTCTGGAGAGGTTATCCTTGAAGGTGGAGCAATGATTGAGGAAGCTGATGTCGCGAAGATTGAAGCAGCTGGGATTCAATCTGTTCAAATTCGTTCTGCATTAACATGTGAAACACGTCTTGGTGTTTGTGCAAAATGCTATGGTCGTGATTTGGCGCGTGGAACACCTGTTAATCAGGGAGAAGCGGTTGGTGTTATTGCTGCTCAATCCATTGGTGAGCCGGGAACACAGCTTACTATGCGTACTTTTCACTTAGGAGGAACTGCGCAGGTTGTTGATTCATCGTATTTAGAGGCATCTTATGAAGGTAAGGTGGAAATTCGTAATCGTAATGTAGTTCGTAATTCTGAAGGCCATTTGGTTGTTATGGGGCGTAATATGGCTATCCTTATCAAGGATGAGTTAGGAAAAGAGCGCGTTGTACATCGTGTTAGCTATGGTGCTCATATTTTTGTTGATGATGGTGATGTGGTTAAACGTGGCCAACGTATAGCAGAATGGGATCCTTATACACGTCCAATTTTAACGGAAGTTGAAGGCTATGTGGGTTTTGAAGATATGATTGATGGTTTATCTGTCACTGAAACAGCTGATGAATCTACGGGTATTACGAAGCGTTTGGTGATTGATTGGCGCGCTAATCCACGTGGTGCGGATCTTAAACCAGCTATTATTATTCACACGGATAAAGAAGGTGAATCCATTGCTAAATTGTATAAGGGAGGTGAAGCCCGTTATATGATGTCAGTGGAAACTATTCTTTCTGTTGAGCTTGGTGCTCATGTTAAGGCTGGTGATGTTATTGCTCGTTTGCCAATGGAAAGTGCCAAGACGAAAGATATTACGGGTGGTCTTCCTCGTGTGGCTGAGCTTTTTGAAGCGCGTCGTCCAAAGGATCATGCGATTATTGCTGAAGTAAGTGGTACAATTCGATTTGGCCGTGGTTATAAGAATAAACGTCGTATCATTATTGAACCAAATGATGAAACTCTTGAGGCAGTAGAATACTTGATTCCAAAAGGTAAGTTGTTCCACTTCCAAGAAGGCGATCAAATTGAAAAGGGAGATTATATCCTTGATGGTAATCCAGCACCTCATGACATCTTGGCGATTAAGGGGGTTGAAGCTTTGGCATCTTATCTTGTTAATGAGATTCAGGAGGTTTATCGTCTGCAGGGAGTTCTTATTAATGATAAGCACATTGAAGTGATTGTTCGTCAAATGTTGCAAAAAGTTGAAATTACTGAATCTGGAGATTCTGGTTATATTCCAGGTGATAATGTTGATCGTATTGAACTTGATGAAATCAATGATAATTTGATTGCAGAAGGGAAGAAACCTGCATCTGGTAATCCCATTCTTCTTGGAATTACAAAAGCTTCTCTTCAAACACCTTCTTTCATTTCGGCGGCATCGTTTCAGGAAACAACACGTGTTCTTACTGAAGCAGCAGTTTCTGGTAAAATTGATACTTTGCAAGGACTTAAAGAGAACGTTATTGTCGGTCGTCTTATTCCAGCAGGTACGGGTGGTACAATTTCTCAAATCCGTCGTATTGCTGCAGTTCGTGATGATTTGATTGTAGATGAGCAGCGTAAGTCTAGTAATAACGAAGTGGCTAAGGCTATGTTGACAAATATGACAACCGGGGCCGTTACTGAATAATTTAAATACAACACCACATAATATAAAAACGTCTGAATAGAAAGTTCAGACGTTTTTTATTTCGAAATGCAGAAGTTGTATATTTTCTTGAAAAATATCAAAAATTATAAGGCGATAGTTATTTTAAACATCTTTAGTAGCTTATTATTTTGTAATGATGCTTATCTTTTTTGTTACTTTATTTTAAAGTTTCTTAATTTCTAAAAGCAGTATAGAATTTTTCCAAAATATGTGAAACTCAAAAATCATATTCAAGGAAAAGAGTTGATTATCTACAAATCAAATAAGATTGATTTTGAACTTTAGGAAAATTTTTGATTGATATCTTCTATAAAAATTTAAAAGGACTTATGATGAAAGATCAAGAGTCTTTTCTATAATCTAAAAAATAATTGATTCTCTACTATACAATGTTTGTGAATGTATTTTCTTCTAAATTAGAATGCAGAAAAGTAGAGATTAAGGTGCTCACTAAGTTTTATAAAAAATAGACATATTTCTTATAACAATGTGATCTATGCAGACAGAATAATAAAATGTACGAATATTATTCAATTGGAAAATTAACACGTGAGTTTTCAATAATAGCTCGAACTTTGCTATGAAGAAGAGGGACTTCTTATCCCTTTTCGGTGTGGAAGTACACGGCTTTATACATAAACGGATCGTCATAAGTTAAAACAAATCCTGTATGCTAACAGAGTAAAATTTTCGTTGTCTGAAATATCTGATATGTTGACAATGGTTGGAAAACCACCTGATGATGAGAAAAAGCTTAAGAAATTAATTGCAGGAATTCATAAAAAACGAACTGATTTAAAGCAGATGCAGCATGATGTTGATGATCTTCTACAGGATTTAGAACGAATTGAAGAGAGTTTTTTTGAGAGCTTAGCGGAGTTGGGGGGTAGTCATTGATTATAAATTTATTTTGTCTTCTTTTAGACTAATTTCTTTCTCTTAAAAGAGATAGATTATACCGTCTCTAAGGGGAATATTTACCACTGCGTGAAATGTGTAAGTCATTTAAAGAAATAGAGTGTTTGAAAAAGCTGCAAAGGTATTTTCGCAGTATATTATTCTTGATAAGAAAAAACTATTTTTCATAAAGAAAGTAAAAACAATGACAATTTCTCCTATGAGTGTTTTTCAATCTATATTGTCACGAAAGTCAATTCGCGCTTTTACTGATCAGCCAGTTAGTTTGGAAACAATCAAAGAAATCTTAAAACTTGCAGCACGTGCACCATCTGGAACAAATATTCAGCCATGGCAAGTAATTGTGCTTACAGGAAGTGTATTACAGAAAGTAGGGCAAGAGCTTTCACAACTTGTGCTTTCAGGTGTAAAAGGAGAGCGTGAATATAGTTATTATCCACGTCAGTGGCGTGAGCCCTATATTTCAAGGCGTCGAAAAGTTGGTTTGGATCTTTATCAGAGTCTTGGAATTCAAAAAGGTGATGAAGAAAAAATACTTCATCAAAAGGCGCGAAATTTTTTATTTTTTGATGCACCTGTAGGACTCTTATTTACAATGGATCACGACATGGAAATGGGGAGTTGGCTTGATTTGGGTATGTTTATGCAGACCATTATGTTAGCTGCACGTGGATTTGGATTAGATACCTGTCCTCAAGCTGCTTTTGCTGATTATCATAAACAGATTCGTACGCTTTTATCTATTCCTTCTGATCGCCATATTATCTGTGGTATGGCACTTGGTTATCGCGATATGAGTGCTCCAGAAAACAATTTTGAGACAGAACGAGAATCGTTAGAAAAATTTGTACGTTTCATTGAAACATACCCATAAAATATTTTATACAATTAAGCATATGTTTTGAAGAACTTAGTGCATTATGAAAAATATTTCCGATAAGATTTCTCATCCTTATTGAATTTTAATATTGCATATTAACACTTATTTTACTACGTTTGGAACATTGGGAGTGGTGACTCTAGGGGCATTGTCCGTTTTAAAGGTTGGCTAATGGAAAACACTATAGAAAGAAAGTGTTGGGTGGTAGCAAGACGAGCGACATTCGTGTTTATTGTTGTCATTTTTTTAGTTTATCTCGCAATTTGATTTTAAATGGAAGAAACGTTATGAAAAAGCATATATGCTCAAGCTGTACTATAGTTTAAGGTGATACGTGTTTCTATCTGTTTTTGAACTTTTTAAAATTGGGATTGGTCCTTCTAGCTCACATACGATGGGACCAATGACTGCTGCTAATATGTTTTTGCAAAAGATAGGGGATTTTTCTCAGTCGTCTGATGTTCAAGTTTCTCGTATACGTGTTTATCTTTATGGTTCTTTAGCTTTCACGGGTATTGGTCATGCAACAGATAGAGCTATCATATTAGGACTTTTAGGAGAAAAAGCTTCTACTGTTGATCCTGATAGCATGGGGTTTTTGTTAGAAAAAGTTATACGTGAAAAAAAAGTGCAACCAGAAGGTCATCCCGCTTATCAGTTTGATGTGCAACGTGATCTTATTTTTGAACGAAAGCAAATCCTCCCTGGACATACAAATGGACTAGCCTTTGAAGGACTTGATACTGATGGGAATGTTCTGTTGCGGCAGATTTATTATTCTATCGGTGGTGGCTTTGTTGTGACTGAGGATGAATTAAGCCATATGAATGATAATATACAACCAGAAGCATTTGAGGTACCATATCCATTCGATTCTGCTTGTACAATGTTATCAATGGCAGAAAAATCAGGACTTTCAATTGCTGAAATGAAGCGCTTAAATGAAGAAACAAAGATAGAGCGTTCTTCTCTTGATGTAGGGCTTGATGAAATTTTTTTAGCGATGACAAATTGCATTGATAGAGGTCTTTCACAAGAAGGTGAGTTGCCTGGTGGATTGCGTGTTTTAAGGCGCGCTAAAAAGCTGCATGAAACGCTTTTGGAAAAACAAAAGAAAAATTACAATTATCCACTTTGGGCAAATGATTGGCTTTCGGTGTATGCTATAGCAGTCAATGAGGAAAATGCAGCAGGTGGTCGTGTTGTTACAGCACCAACAAATGGAGCAGCCGGTGTCGTCCCAGCCGTTTTGCGTTATTATCTTCAGTTTAATGATGATTCAGATCGAGAGGGAATACATAATTTTCTATTAACAGCAGCAGCTATAGGCGGTGTTATCAAACATAATGCCTCTATTTCTGGTGCAGAAGTTGGGTGTCAAGGTGAAGTTGGAACGGCATCTTCAATGGCCGCAGCAGGGTTGACCGCAGCGTTAGGTGGAACACCAGCTCAAATTGAAAATGCGGCAGAAATTGCGCTTGAACATCACTTGGGAATGACATGTGATCCTGTTGCAGGTCTTGTACAAGTGCCTTGTATTGAGCGTAATGCAATGGGAGCTGTTAAGGCGGTAACGGCTTCTTCTCTTGCATTATATGGTAATGGAGATCATTTTGTTTCTCTTGATGCTTGTATAGAAACAATGCGCCAGACTGGTCATGATATGAGTGAACGCTATAAAGAGACAAGTAAAGGTGGTCTTGCAGTCAATGCGATATCTTGTTAAGAGCTGGAACATTTTTCAATCCATAACTGGACTTTTTGGAGAGAGATCGTATTTCCTAATAAAGCTTATGTTTTTTGTTCCTTATAAATCAAAATTCCACTTTAATGCAGCAGTAGTTTGAAATAAATCTGAGATGATTCAGTATTTTCTTAACGAATAATAGGTGTTGCATGCAAGCTTGGAGGGGAGAGTGTTGTACATCTGTTTGATTTGTCTCTAAAGTGGGGAAAAAGTGTAATTTGGAAAAAATAAGAAAGCGTAAAGTAAAATTAGTGATCAATCTGCCATTATTTTTAGCTGGGTTTTATGGCTTTAAAAAGTTTCCATAGCCATATATCTTTTAAGTAATGGAAGATTATGCCTGAGTATCCAAGAAAAATTTGTTTTAAGTCTGAATAATTATGATGAAGAAAGTAGAATTTTAAAGGTTTTAATTTTTTAAAAGTGAAGTTTTTTTCTACCTAGTATGGTAAAAAATGCCTTAAAAAAACACTAATTTACAATAATTAAGAGATATATTGGAAATATCTTTTTTATTTATAAATTTTGTACCGACAAAAAAATTAAAATAAATAATAACGTATACATTAAGAAATATTTATAAAAATTCTCATGAGAATAGAATGCAAACGATAGAACATTGTCGTGTTACGCGTTCGTGAGTTCGTTTTAAAAAAATATCTCTCAGGCCTCCCCCCAAGCTCATTTCGCGATGGCACCTGTGAATGATATAACGGTAAATCCATTGAGCTGTCTCTATCTTTATGCTTAATAAAAAGAAGTACGCTGGCATGGTTACACACTTTACCAGAGCCCCCCTCTGTACAGGGGGACTAAAGCACTTGGCATTTGAAACGGTTCATTATAGGCATTTTTAGTCTTTTTGGGACAGTTTCACGCTACACACTAATCTCGCTCATAACATGCAAGAGACGGGTTTGATTGATTCAACATAAACAGATTTTAAATGAGAGAATCTTACGATATTCGAGATTCTCATCTAACAAACAAAATAATTAATTATCTTTATAAATCAGTATCTTGCATATGAATAATATAATGTAAGTTTTCCATGAATGGTATAAAATCTATAGAGTATTAGCATCTTTATTTATAAAGGGAGAAAACCAGCACTATCATCCTTTTTTCAACTTTCAATATTACAAAAGATCCTAGTACTTGAAATGATTCATAAGGGATACTTTGATTCCTTTTGTAAATGCTTTATATGTCAATTTTGCTCGTGATGAGCAAGCGAGCGATTTTGACTGATTCAATATAAGAAGTAAAATAAGAGTATTTTACGAAAATCTCTTGTTCAATATGCAAAAAATAAATTATAATTATAAATTAAAATCTTATGGGAATCGTTATCATAATATTTAATCTGATAATTTATTTACGTTTTTTCATCGATAGTATTTGTATTTTCCAATTTTCTGTGCCTGTTGACATAAATACAAGTAAGAGAAGTGAGATTGTTTTTTTTACAGCGTTTATGTTGTATAGGGAGCGTTATTAAGAGGGATTTTCTTTATTGAACTTTTACAATAATCCCACCAAATGATAAGCTTTCATCTAATGAAGCTATTCATTTTTTCCAGAAAGATATCAAGGATAATTTTTTATATTAAATCCAAAAGTGGAAAAATATTGGGTATTTTTATGTCCTTAACAATGTTTTATTGAAAGCTTGGAGATATTGGATAGTTGGAAAAGCTGTCAGAAAATTCAACAATTTAAGAAAAAAGTATGTTTATCAAAAGGTTTTCTAAGGCTGTAGATAATGGTTAATAATAAAATAATTTTTTAGAGAGGGTCTGTAGAATTAAATATTTGTTGCTCCTAAACGGATTTTAATAGGCACATTACCAGTTTGGCTCGCAACGCGTAAATGAATGCGTACAGGAGGCATTATGAGACGACGGTTGCGCATTGTTTGGCAAATGAGAAGGTTAACAAGAGACTGTGTATCTAATGCAGTAGAATTATATTTTAAACCAGTAAGTTTTGCGGCAGCATCGTGAAGAGAACGCAATGAAAGGAGGGATGATTGCTTCAATAAAACTTCTTTTTTATGGAATGAAGCAAAAGCATTATCTGTCATAATACTATCCTTAACGCAGAATTCAAAAATTTTTAGTAGGCTACAGTATAGCAGTTAAAATTTGCTTTCTTTAATGTAGAGCAAGCGTCAAATGCAGCTTTTTTTGATTGAAACCCTGTAAAGCGCGCTCGGTAATAACGCTGCCCATTTTTTTCAAACAGTTGCATATGTGAAGATGCGTTCTTTAAAGTGGAAAAAGCTGTATTTTTTGCTTTTAAAAGTAGAGTTTTTGCTTGTTCTTCACTAGGAAGAGAACCAATTTGGATAGCCCATCCGGCATTTTCGGACAAAGAGACTGTTACAATTTTATGAGTCTCAGCCGGTATAGTTTTTTGAGGATTCGGTATTGGTATAATTACCTTATTGACAGCCGTTATTGCGATATTGGAGTTTTTAGGTTGTTCTGCAAATGCTGTCAACATAGTCGAAATTTCATCGTCAAAATTACTTGAATCAGCTTTAATGGTCGGTATAGGAGTATTGGCCCCAGTGGGTAAGTGATAGCGTACAGAAGCTATTAAACGTTCACCACTTTTCATTTGGCTTGCTTTGGGCAAATATTGATTCAATAAGCTAGCCATATGCTCGTCACGTGCAGTAGATGATTTACCTCCCATAACAACAGCGACAATAGAGCGCCCCTCAAGACGCATCGAAGTTGCTAAATTAGAACCTGACATTTGTGTGTAGCCTGTTTTAATTCCATCGACACCTTTCATTATTTTAACAAGTTTATTATGGCTGTTAATTTTATGTCCACGGAAATTAAAACTTTTTGTTTTGAACAATTTATATTGTTTGGGAAAATGTTTACGTAAAGCTAATGATAAAGTCGCTATATCTCGTGCTGTAGAATAATTGCGCACATCCGGAAGTCCTGAAGCATTTGCAAAATGTGTATGTTTCATGCCAAGTTTACGGGCTTTTACTGTCATCATTTGAGCGAATTTTTTTTCACTACCTCCAAGATATTCTGCAATGGCAGCAGCAACATCATTTGCGGATCTTGTAATGAGTGCTTTAGCTGCTGATTCTGCAGAAATTGTTTGGCCTGCTTTAAATCCAATTTTTGTCGGTGGACGCATTGCTGCATAATGTGAAACAGGAATTGGTGTATTTGGTGTCACACGACGCATCTGCATAGCTTCAAAGAGTAAGTATAATGTCATCATTTTTGTTAAAGAAGCAGGATAACGTTTCAGTGTTGCATTGGCTTGAAATAAAGTTTTTCCCGTAGTAGCATCTATAACAATAGCCGCATACTTATCAGGATAGGCCCCTTGAGGTGTGGCGGATGCCCAACAGTAAGAAAAAGCTAACATAACAAAAGAAATTGCTATTGTTTTACAGTAGCGCATAATTTTTTGATAATTAATATACACTTGCAGTATCCTATTTCTCCATTTATCCTAAAAAACTTCTATAAAGCTTCCTTTTCTGTAATTTATTGATGCAGTTTAGACGAATGGTATTACTAATTTGTTTACAGAAGTTATTTTATGAGTGAGTGATTGAAGTCTAACCATAGAGGGAAATTTTTTTCTAATACAAACAGGTATTGCAATAGTTATGAAAGAATTTAAAATTAATAAAAATGTGCTGCATGGAAAACGATAATGGGACAGATGCTCATAATAAACTCTATAGCTCATATTATGCATAATGAAAAGGGCAAGAATTGGGATGAAGGTAGGCATGGTGCGGTTATAATGCCTAAGGCTAGAGAAAAACTCGAAAAACCTAAATTATGTCGAGTTTTTTTGCTTAATGATGATTACACACCTATGGATTTTGTTGTTTTCGTTTTGAAGAACTTTTTTAAAAAAAGTTTCGAAGAGGCAACGCGGATAATGTTAAATGTTCATCACAATGGGATAGGAGAATGTGGGACTTACACTTATGAAGTCGCTGAAATGAAAATATTACAAGTGAGGGAATGTGCGCGTCAAAATGAACATCCGTTACAATGTGTAATGGAATGGAAGTGAGGAGCTATGCCATCTTTTACACCTAGTCTTGAAGAGGTTTTGCATCGTGCATTAACAATTGCTACTCAAGCACGGCATGAATATGCAACACTAGAGCATCTTCTACTTGCGCTGTTAGATGATGCCGATGCAAATTCCGTTATTCAGGCTTGCCAAGTAGATGTGGAGGAATTGCGAGAGCGCTTAACCAATTATCTTCGCTCAGAGTTAGATGAACAGATTAGAGCTGATGAGGATACAAAGCCTACAGCTTTTTTCCAGCGTGTTATCCAACGTGCGGTGATTCATGCACAATCAGCTGGAAAAGATGAAGTATCGGGGGCAAATGTTCTTGTTGCAATTTTTTCTGAACGTGAAAGCCATGCAGCATATTTTCTTCAAGAGATGGGAATGACACGCTACGATGCTGTACGTTTTATTTCACAGGGTGTCACGCGTGATGATGGGTTATCCATGTTACTTGAAGGACTTGAAGAGCAATTAGATCAGCAGATTTCGGATAATGGTGAAAGAGGAACAAGTGCTTTAACGAATTATTGTGTTGATCTCAATTGTAAAGCACGTAATGGAAAAATTGATTTATTAATTGGCCGTGAAATAGAAATTTCACGCATGATACAGATTTTATGTCGAAGGTCAAAAAACAATCCGCTTTTGGTTGGTGATCCTGGAGTAGGGAAAACAGCTATAATTGAGGGGTTGGCAAAGCGTATTGTTGATGGGCAAGTGCCTGAAGTTTTATCAAATGCAACAATATTTTCTCTTGATATGGGGGGACTTGTTGCAGGTACACGTTATCGCGGTGATTTTGAAGAACGCTTAAAGCAAGTTATTAAAGAGTTTGAGCTGTATCCAGATGCTATTTTATTTATTGATGAAATTCATACCTTAATTGGAGCAGGAGCGACATTAGGGGGAAATATGGATGCAGCAAATCTTTTGAAACCTGTGTTATCTTCTGGAACTATGCGATGTATTGGTTCGACGACTTACAGAGAATATCGCAAATTCTTTGAACAAGATCGTGCTTTAGAGCGTCGTTTTCAGAAGATTGATATTAATGAACCTTCTGTTACAGATGCGATTAAGATTTTGCAGGGGATGAAGCCTTACTTTGAAGATTTTCATCAGATTAAATACACAGATCAGGCGATGAAGGCATCTGTAGAATTATCTTCACGTTATATAATTGACCGTAGGTTACCTGACAAAGCAATTGATATTATTGATGAAAGTGGCGCAGCGCAAAAGCTTTTGCCACAAAAACAACGCAAGAAGAGTATAGGTGTTAAAGAAATTGAAGCGACTGTTGCTACAATTGCAAGAATTCCATCAAAAACAGTTTCCCGGAATGATCAGAAGATACTGAGTAAGCTTGAAAGAGAACTCAAACATGTTGTTTATGGTCAAGATCAGGCAATTTCCGTCTTAGTTTCATCCATAAAATTGGCGCGAGCAGGTTTACGCGAACCGGATAAACCAATAGGAAGTTATTTATTTTCAGGACCAACAGGTGTAGGAAAAACTGAAGTTGCAAAACAGCTTGCATCATCTTTAGGCATTGAATTATTGCGTTTTGATATGTCAGAATATATGGAACGGCATACGGTAGCACGTTTAATCGGAGCACCTCCAGGTTATATAGGGTTTGATCAAGGAGGTCTCCTTACAGATGCCGTTGATCAGAAACCTCACGCAGTTCTATTGCTAGATGAGATTGAGAAAGCGCATCCAGAGTTATTTAATATTTTATTGCAGGTAATGGATTATGGTAGATTAACAGACCATAATGGTAAGAAAATTGATTTCCGCAATGTTATTTTGATTATGACAACCAATGCTGGTGCTTCAGATATGGCAAAATCAGCTATTGGATTTGGGAAAGTACATCGTGATGGTGAGGATATAGAAGCAATCAATCGGTTATTTACACCAGAATTTCGTAATCGGTTAGATGCAATTATTCCGTTTGCACCTTTATCTCATTTAATCATCAATCAGATAGTGCAAAAATTTATTTTTCAGCTTGAAGCACAATTAGCTGATCGGGGAATTTGTTTTGAATTAAGCCCTTCTGCAACTTTATGGCTTTCTAATAAAGGATATGATTCTCAGATGGGAGCACGCCCATTAGGGCGTGTTATACAAGAATATATTAAAAAGCCATTAGCTGATGAAATTTTATTTGGAAAGTTACGCAATGGTGGTACCGTTCGCGTATTGACACAAAAATCAAATGGTAAAAAAGAAAGCTTACAGTTAGAAATTTCATCTTCCGATATATCTGTAAGTTCAAAGAAAAGTAAAATGGAAAACTTTACAAAAAAACGTGTAGGAAAAAAAAGCACAACAACTTAAGAGTGTGTTATAAAGCTGCACGAATTTTTTTTGCATTCTCTTCAAGTATTTCTGGAGGCGTTACCATATCATTATGAGGGGTAAGCTCTATTCCCTCCATACGTGGTATAATATGAAAATGAAGGTGATAGACGGTTTGTTGACTAGCTGCTTCATTAAATTGCATGACAGTTATGCCATCTGCTTGAAAGGCTTTTTTGACAGCATTTGCAATTTTTTGAACAGCTTTAATAACAGGAAATAATGTTTCAGGATCTGCATCAAGTAAGTTTCTAGAGCCTTTTTTAGGAATGACCAGCGTATGACCTGGTGCCTGTGGCATGATATCCATAAATCCAATAACATCATCATCTTCGTAGACACGAACAGAAGGGATTTCATTGCGAATCAATTTAGCAAAAATATTGTTATTGTCATAAGCTTGTTTCATACAAATATTTCCTTTTATCGTAAGTTTAAGATTCTAATTTAAAAACGAAAAAATGCAAGGTTTATCAGAGTGTAAGACAAAGAAGTATTTTGACTTCAGTTATATTTAGGATAATGCACTGTCTTAATGAAGGTTTAGATTTCTATGATGGCTTCAACTTCTACAGGAACATCCATAGGAAGAGAGGCAACACCAATAGCAGAACGGGCGTGTTTTCCAATTTCACCAAGGATATTGACGAATAAATTAGAAGCTCCATTGGCAACAAAAGGAATATCGGTAAAATGAGAATCTACAGCCACAAAAACAGTAATTTTGACCACACGTTTTATTTTATTTAAGTCACCCAGAGTTGCCTTGAGTTGCGCGAGAATATTGAGAGCGCAAGCTTCAGATGCTTTTTGGGCTTGTTCGGTATTCACAGTTGCACCAACTTTACCGATGGCTATTGGTTTTCCATTAATAAGAGGGAGTTGTCCAGAAATAAAGAGTTGATTGCCACTTTGTGAAGTGGTGATGTAATTGGCAAGGGGGGAGATTACTTCAGGAAGAGTGATTCCGAATTTTTCTAAGTTTTTTTCAATCATATTGGTCATAATTTTAACTCCATAGCTGCTCTATAATATATTCATTGCATAATCTATTTTTTGATTTAAGAAAATGTGTGGTTAATTGAGAAATTAACCTTTTTTGCCTTATTGTATGATGTTATGCAACGGGGATAAAGTTCGGAAGTTGGGAATGATTAGATCATTATTTATAATAATTTTATATATTGTTTTTTTATGTACTGCGAGAGCTGAAGAGCCCATTTTTATTGTGCCTCATCGAGCAATTTATGATTTTCATCTCGATAGTGTTTCTCATGAAATGACAATTTCTGCGATGTCAGGACGAATGGTTTACGAGCTTACTGGTTCGGCATGCCAAGGCTATAGCACACGTTTTCGTTTCATTAGCCGTGTTCACATTGAAGATATGCCAGTACGTTTGACGGATCAACAGACGACGAGTTATGAAACAGGAGACAGCCGTACATTTCGTTTTAATATTACAGATCAAGAGGGAGAAGAGGTTGTGCATCGTGCCGAGGGGGTTGCGGAGCGTACGCAAGATGGTATCACAGTTACCTTAAAAAAGCCAAAGGAAAAAGAGTATAAGCTTGCAATGGCTGAATTTCCAATGATGCAACTAAAAAATATTATCCGCCATGCAAAAGCAGGAGATCATTTTTACAATGTTACTGTATTTGATGGGACAAATAAAGCAGATAAAGTTATAAAAGAAAGTATCGTCATAGGGGAAAAGAAGACGCTTTTATCTGATAGCGAAACGGAAAAAGTAAGAAAATTGGATGAAGAAGAATATTGGCCTGTTACAATTTCTTATTTTGATGATGGAGAAAATAAAGATGGTTTGCCGGTTTATCGTAGCAGTTTTCTCTTACATGAGAATGGTGTCATGCGTGATCTTCATATAGATTATGGAACTTTTTCAGTGCGTGCAAAATTGAACAGTCTCGAATTCTTGGAACTTGGAAAAGATCTTAATCAATGTGAAAATGCAAATATTAAATGATTAAAGAAAATAACTTGAAAAAGAATCAAATATTAGTATGTTTGCGCTATTCCACACGCGGAGTCTGGGTGTTTGCAAATGATCTGTGAGAAACTTCTAGCAAGCATCCGCCGGTAGCAGGTCTTCCTGCTTTTTCCGCGGAGGTTGAACCGGAAAGGATAAGATTTATGGCACTACCCGATTTTACTATGCACCAGCTTTTAGAAGCCGGTGTGCATTTTGGTCACCAGACTCATCGCTGGAATCCCAAAATGACTCCCTATATTTATGGTCAGCGTAATAATATCCATATTATTGACCTTGCTCAGACCGTTCCACTTTTACACCAAGCACTTAAACTTGTTTCAGATACTGTAGCGCGTGGTGGTCGTATTCTCTTTGTTGGTACGAAACGACAAGCATCTGACATTATCGCAGATGCGGCGAATCGTTCTGCCCAGTATTACGTTAATGCACGTTGGCTTGGCGGCATGCTCACAAACTGGAAAACGATTTCCAATTCGATCCATCGTTTGCGGAAGCTTGACAAAATTCTTGCTGCTGAAGCGCAAGGCTTTACTAAAAAGGAACGTTTAAATCTTGAACGTGATCGTGAAAAGCTTAATCGTGCGCTTGGTGGTATTAAAGATATGGGTTCTGTTCCAGATCTTATCTTTGTTATCGATACGAATAAAGAAAATATTGCACTCCAAGAAGCAAAGCGTTTAGGTATTCCAGTGATTGCTATTATTGATACCAATTGTGATCCCGATGACGTAACACATCCAATACCAGGTAATGACGATGCTTCACGTGCAATTTCTCTTTATTGCGATCTTTTTGCCCGTGCTGCTCTTGATGGTATTGCACGCCAGCAAGGAGCAATGGGTATCGATTTAGGAGCTCAAGTTGATGCACCTGTGGAGCCTATTTTGGAAGAAAATGCAGTTTCAGAAGTTTCTGAATAATATAAAATGCCTAATTAAGGTACTTTTATTGTCTAAAGAAGAAGTTATAGGCGTGCAGAGGGATTTTGCACGCTTTCACTGTTATAAAATAAAGAGGCAAATATGAGCATTACTGCTGCACAAGTAAAAGAACTTCGAGAACTATCTGGCGCTGGTATGATGGACTGTAAAGCCGCCCTAGCAGAGACCAATGGTGATATGGAAGCTGCTGTTGATTGGCTTCGTAAAAAAGGAATAGCTAAAGCAGATAAAAAGGCTGGTCGTACAGCAGCTGAGGGATTAATCGGAGTCGTATCAAAAGATTCACATGCAGTTTTGGTTGAGATTAATTCTGAAACAGATTTTGTTGCGCGCAATGATGGATTCCAAGACATCGTGCGTAAAGTAGCAACTGCTGCCTTAGATACGCCAGGGGATGTTGAATCTGTTTCTGTTTCTCTTTATCCAGGTTCTGAGAAGACTGTAGAGCTTACGATTAAAGATGCAATTGGTACAATTGGCGAAAATATGACATTTCGTCGTTCCGCTAAATTGTCTGTTGAGAATGGTGTTGTTGCGACTTATATACACAATAGTGTGGCTGATGGGCTTGGAAAACTTGGTGTTTTGGTTGCGATTGAAACAACAGGAAATAAGGAAGCTGCTCTTGCTTTTGGTCGGCAGGTCGCGATGCATATTGCGGCAACCAATCCATTAGCACTTACAGCACAAGATGTTGATGCTGCTGCTGTTGAGCGAGAAAAAGCAATTTTTTCAGATCAAGCGCGTCAGTCTGGAAAACCTGAAAATATCATTGAAAAAATGGTAGAAGGACGTATGCGTAAGTTTTTTGAAGAGGTTGTTTTGCTTTCTCAAGCTTTTGTTATGAATCCTGATATAACTGTTGAGGCCGCTCTAAAGGATGCTGAGAAATCAATTGGTGCTCCAGCAAAAATTACAGGCTTTATTCGTTTTGCATTAGGTGAAGGTGTGGAAAAAGAGGAGTCTGATTTTGCTGCAGAGGTTGCTGCTGCTGTAAAAGGCTAGTTATTGCAAACTCTTGATCAGAGATTTAAAGTCATATCATTGGTTGTAGAATCTCTGAGGGGAACAATGTAATTGTTGAGAGGGCGTCACGTGAAAAAAGTGGTGCCCTTCGTGATGTCAAAAGCAAAAAGTAAATGGGCTTTTGGGGAGATTATTAATGGCATTAGCACTTCCGTATAAACGTATTCTTTTAAAGGCTTCTGGTGAAGCTCTTATGGGAGGGCAGAATTTTGGCATTGATGTTTCTGTTGTAGACCGTATTGCCGCTGATATTGCAGAAGTGCGCACAATGGGGATAGAAGTTGCGGTTGTTATCGGTGGGGGAAATATTTTTCGTGGCGTTGCTGTTGCTTCGCATGGTGGGGACCGAGTGACAGGTGATCATATGGGAATGCTTGCAACTGCTATTAACTCTTTAGCATTGCGAACATCTTTGACAAAATTAGGGGTTGAAACTGTTGTACTCTCTGCGATTGCTATGCCACAAATTTGTGAAAGTTTCTCGCAACGTAAAGCAATAGCTTATATGAATCAGGGAAAAGTTGTTATTTTTGCAGGTGGTACAGGAAATCCATTTTTTACCACTGATTCTGCTGCTACTTTACGTGCAGCAGAAATTGGTGCGGATGTCCTTCTTAAAGGAACACAAGTTGATGGTATTTATTCAGCAGATCCAAAAATAGACCCTACGGCGAAGCGTTTTGACCAATTAACACATGTTGAAGTTTTGCAATGGGGATTATCTGTTATGGATTCAACGGCGGTCACTTTAGCACGTGAGAACAATGTACCGATTATTGTGTATTCCATTCATGAAAAAGGCGGTTTGGCTAAGGTCTTGAATGGAACAGGACGCTTTACAATAGTATCGGAATAAGGGTAAGCTTCAAAGGACAATTGAAGGAGACAGAAATATGAATGTTACATCAATTATGGATGATCTGAAACGTCGCATGGATGGTGCCATTACGGCTTTTAAACATGAATTAGGTGGTTTGCGGACCGGACGTGCATCGGCCAGTTTATTAGAACCGTTGACCGTTGAATCTTATGGTTCTGTTGTGCATATAAATCAGGTTGCTAATATTTCTGTTCCCGAACCTCGGATGCTTTCTGTTTCTGTATGGGATAAAACGATGGTCGGAGCTGTAGAGCGCGCTATTCGCGATTCTGGTCTTGGTTTAAATCCCATAACTGATGGTACGAATCTACGTATTCCTTTGCCTGAATTGAATGAAGAGCGCCGTAAAGAACTTGTAAAAATTGCGCATCACTATGCAGAGCAAGCGCGTGTTGCTACACGTCATGTTCGTCGGGATGGTCTGGACAATTTGAAAAAGTTAGAAAAAGATGGTGAAATTGGACAAGATGAAGCCCATAGTTTGTCTGAAAAAGTTCAAAAACTCACGGATGAAACTATTGCTGATATTGATAAAATTTTAGCCGTAAAAGAATCTGAAATTATGCACGTTTAAGACGATTTTGTCACTAGAAAAAGGATATTTACTCCCAGCCTGTAAATTGTTTCTAGGGATAATTGTAGGGAGTGGTGTGCTCTGTGGTAGCAAGGTGTGATGCAGGAAGGTGTTCTATCATTTTGATATGGGAGAGACTGATTTGATATGGGAGAGACTGATTTGAAAGGGCAGATGTTTTTATTTTTTAGTCTGCGTGATAAATCATGCCCTTTGCTGGGAGACACTATTTAACAGCATGGTGCGGGTTTTTAGTTGAGCACGTCTTTGTTAAAATGCATAATGAAAGCATTATTAGAAATTATTCAAATATTCTAAGATGAAGGTTGTGGAAAGAATATAATGCAAAAAAACAAGTCTAACCTTTCTCTTATTTCTCATTATAAAACATGTGAGTATAATTGATCAAGCAGATGTTATGTGGCGTAATTCATTTTTTAATGACGAATAGTTGATAGAAAAGTGTTTTTATACGAAACCTATATTAGTTAATTTGTATGGGGCAGAGGTAACTGCTTTTTCATTTTATATTTGAGAAAATATTAAAAAAATATTTTATAATTTTGACGGAGATTTTTGAAGCTGTTTTCATTGATTATTAGTTTCATAAGCGCTATCTTAGTAGACTGAATTATTTATGATAAATTATAAGAGAAATTATACAGGTATGAGATAAAAATACTGCGTAGGGGAATTTTTCTTGCGTTAATTTTAGAGCTTGTATTTTCTATTTTTATTGTTTGGATGTTGTTTTGTCTAATTTGGTTTATCGTATTCTGACAGCTTTTGTTTTTGGCATTATTGCGTTGTATCTAACATGGTTGGGAGGAAACTTCTTTTTTTTATTTGTATGGTGTATTGGCGGTTTTGTTCTTTATGAGTGGATGAGTATTACTAAAGAGAAATGGTGTATTTTACAAAAAATATTAGCAAGTATCTTTTATTTAATCTTTGGCTTTTTTTTAGTATTGAGTGTATCTGCTTCATTGATTTTTTGTGTTTTAATCGTTTTAGCTACAGTGTTAGCTATTATATCTATAAAAAAGAGTGGTTGGGTTTTTTGTGGTTTTTTATATGCATCTTTTCCTGTTGTTGCTTTATGCTTTCTACGGGATCATGAAATGTTGGGGTTCCAAGTTGTTATTTTCTTATTTACGATAGTGTGGGGAACAGATATTGGTGGTTATTTTATCGGACGTGCATTAGGGGGCCCTAAATTAGCACCACAATTTTCTCCTAATAAAACATGGTCAGGAGCACTTGGTGGTACATTTGTCGGAGTTTTCGGTGGTATATGGGTTGCTTTTGGATTTTTTGATATAAATTTAGCCAGTTTTTTTGTGCCACTCCTTACACTTGTTTTGTCAATTGTTTCACAATTGAGTGATTTAGGGCAATCATGGCTCAAAAGACGGTTTTCTGTTAAAGATTCTAGTTCTTTATTGCCTGGACATGGTGGTTTTATGGATCGTATAGATGGATTGGTAGGGGCAGCTTTTCTTCTTTATTTAATTGGTTCATTTATGTCTGATATGGATGCGCCTTTTAATCTTTTTAGTATGATCTAATTGGGAGAAGATAGTTTGGAACTTTTAAATCATATCGTCACTATGGGTGATTTTCTTTTAAGAAGTTTGAGTATTCTTTTCATCATTATGATTATCATTTTTGTGCACGAATTTGGGCACTATCTCATTGGTCGGTGGTGTGGTATTAAGGCGTTAATTTTTTCGCTTGGATTTGGACCAGAAATAGCGAGTTATACAGATAAGCATGGCACGAAGTGGCGTTTAGCACTTATCCCCTTAGGAGGTTATGTAAAATTTGTTGGGGATGAGGAAAAAATCGATACGGAATCATCCCAATCATCTCTGATTGTTGATGGTTCATTTGCTAGTGCGCATGCTTGGAAAAAAGCAGCAACTGTTTTTGCCGGTCCTTTCTTCAATGCCCTTTTTACTGTTGTTATTCTAACATTTTTTTTCTTTATCTATGGTCGTGTAGCCATTGAGCCCGTTGTTGGTTCTTTGGTAAAAGATAGCCCTGCTCTTCAATCCGGTTTGGAATTAGGTGATCGTTTTGTTGAAATGGATGGACGACGGGTTGAAAGCTTTGAAGATTTGATGAATTATGTAGCTTTTCACGGAAGAGAACCCATAGAGTTTAAAATAGAACGCATGGGGCGAGTCTTTACAACGATGATTACCCCGAAAGTCGTTGAGCGAGATGATGGATTTGGTAATCGAACACGAAGTGCTATGATAGGTGTAGGTGTTCCTGTTGATTTAAATAATCCTGCACGTTTAGATCCAACTTATATAAAACATATTCGCTATGGTTTTGTAACAGCTGTAAGAAAAGCGTCAGACCGTACTGTGTTTATCGCCACTCAAACCGTTCTTTTTATGAGTCGTTTAATAGGAGGCAAAGAGGATCGTTGTCGGCTAAGTGGACCTTCTAAAACCGTTAAAATTGCTTGGAAAGTGAGCGAGACAGGTTTTATCTCTTTGTTGAATTTGGCAGCTTTTCTTTCAATAAGTGTTGGGCTTATTAACCTTTTTCCGATTCTACCGCTTGACGGTGGGCATCTTTTATTGCATGTCATTGAGGTCATTACTGGGAGGAAAATATCTGCTAAAATTCAGGGAATCGTTTTTCGTTTAGGTTTTTCCATTCTTCTCCTTTTTATGATCTTTGTCTTTTTTAATGATTATTTTTGTTGGTTTAGCTAATTAAATTATGGAAAACGCTTTATAAATTAAGTAATAATAGCAAAAACAAATTGAAGGTTGTTTACCATGTCTACAAAATGTTGTGGCGTTGTACATTATAATGAGTAATTAAGGAATGAAAAGTCTCGCTGTAAAAAGGTTGTTATGGCAGTTAGCTTTTAAGGCATCATGTCCAAGGAACGAGAGTAAGGTAAAAAAGCCAATGACTACGAATTCAAAGTTTTTAAATGCAGCATCTGTATTGGTGTTAAAGATGGGGATGATTGCCCCAGCAACGGTTTTTATGTCAATTGCTGCGGTCGGAGAAATACAAGCGTCTGTAGTCCGCTCTATTGAGGTTCGTGGGAATAAGTTTGTAAGTTCTCAGGCGATTCGAGACAATATGGGGATTAAGGTTGGGCAAGGTGTTTCCAGTGGTGATGTTGATAGTGCTGTGAAGAACCTTTTCGAATTGGGTTTATTTTATGATGTTAAAATAAATCCGGTGGGTGATAAATTGGTTGTATTCGTAAAAGAATATGAGGTTGTCAATCAAATATTGTTTCAAGGAAATAAATCTTTTAAAGACCCAGATCTTAAGCGGTTTATTTCTTTAAAACCGAATGAGCCTTTTAATTCTGCTAAGCTTTCTGCTGATATAAATACAATTCGTGAGGCTTATAAAACTCTTGGTCGTAATAATATCACTGTTAACGTTCAAACGATTAACCTTGGAAAAGGGCGGGTTAATGTGGTATTTAATGTCGTTGAAGGGAAAAAAACAAAGATTGGTGATATCACTTTTAAGGGAAATAATGTCTTTGGAAGTCGCCGTTTGCGTGATGTGATTTCAACAAAAACTTCGGGAATTTTTTCGAAGTTATTGGGAGGTGATGTTTACAGTGAAGAGCGCCTCGCTGTTGATGAAGAAGCTTTACGTCGCTTTTATTATAACCGTGGTTATGCAGATTTTCGTGTAGTCTCTTCTAAAGCAACTTTTGATGCAGCAAGCAATACGTATAAAATTTCTTTCGTTCTTGATGAGGGTGCGCTCTATAAAATTAGCGATATTCAGGTTGAAAGTGATGTTGATGGAATTGACGTTCAATCTGTGAAAAGGATACTTAAAACCCAGCCAGGTAATGTTTATAGTGCAGAAGATATTGAACAGTCTGTTGCAACTATTAATAACAAAGTTGCTGATTCGGGATATGCTTTTGCTAAAGTTGAACCGCGGGGAAATCGTAATTTAGCAAATCATACAATTTCAATTTTATATAATATTGAACAGGGAACACGTGCTTATATTCAACGTATTGATATACGTGGCAATGAGAAAACGCGTGATTACGTCATTCGCCGTGAGATTGATTTAAACGAAGGAGATGCTTACAATCAAACTTTATTACAGCGGGCAAAACGTCGTCTAGAAAGTTTAGGTTTCTTCAAAGCCGTTAATATTTCAATGGTTCCTACAGATCAATCTGACCAAGTTGTTTTGGTAATAGATGTCGTTGAAGCTTCAACAGGAGATCTCTCTCTTTCTGGAGGGTATACAACAGGGGGAACAAGTCCTGGTATGTCACTTGAAGTTTCTGTTACTGAACGTAATCTTGGGGGACGTGGTCAATATGTTCGTTTAGGATTAGGTGCGGGGCAAGAAAAATCTCGTAATTATAATTTATCATTTGTTGATCCTTATTTCTTAGGGTATCGTTTATCTGCTGGTGTTGATGTTTTTCGTAGTACTTATCGTGCTGATAAAGCCTATGATGTACGGCAGACAGGTGGATCGCTGCGGTTTTCGTTACCTATTAATAATCAATTATCTGCTAATGTAGCTTATTCTTATGTGCAGGAAGAATATGATTTTGGCGGAGAGTATGATTTTGACAAAGAGAGTGACATAATAGAATTATATGGGAAATATTCTGGTGCGATTGTTCAAGCTGCAAAACACAGCCCTTGGAAACGTTCATCAATTAGTTATGGTTTCACCTATAATACGATTGATGATATGAGATCCCCCCATGATGGGTGGTACGTGCATCTGCTTCAGGAATATGCAGGGCTTGGTGGGAGTGCAAAGTTCTTGAAGACCACGGGTAAGGCGATGATGTACAAGACTCTTTCTGACCAGAAGGATATTGTTGGTTTGCTTTCCTTTGGGGGTGGTTATATCCACGGAATGGGCCGAGATGGTGTTCGTATTTTCGATATGTTTAAAGTAAATTCTGATATGATTCGAGGGTTCAAATATAATGGAATAGGTCCGCGTCAGGTTTCTAGTAAGGGTGAGGTTTATTTCTTGGGGGGAACGACATATATGAATGCGACTGCTGAAGTACAGTTCCCTATCCCTGTCGTTCCTGAAGGATTTGGGTTGCGCGGTGCTTTATTTGCAGATATTGCCACGCTTTATGGCAATAATTATAAAGCCGTTTTTAAGGGTGAACCATCTGTTACCAATACCAAAAGTGCTTGGCGTTCATCTGCAGGTGTGAGTTTGATGTGGGATTCTCCGTTTGGTCCTTTGCGTTTTGATTATGCTTGGCCAATAACGAAGCAGGAAGGTGATCGTTTGCAACAATTGAACTTTGGTATTTCTACGAAGTTCTGATTTGAGCGATTTTAAGAAGGAAAAACTTGAAGAGAATAGCTTAAGCTGGGAGAGAAAGTGTTTTGATGGCGGATACATTTTTTTTTACGCCGTCCCGACGATTGACAGTTGCAAATGCTGCTGAGTTGACGGGTGCAAAGCTTCTTAATCCAGAGTTTTCTCATAAAGTTATCAATACTCTTTCTTCACTTGAGAGTGCTGTGGAAGG
Source organism: Bartonella sp. AP72JLCBS (assembly GCF_042195705.1). Taxonomy (NCBI): domain Bacteria; kingdom Pseudomonadati; phylum Pseudomonadota; class Alphaproteobacteria; order Hyphomicrobiales; family Bartonellaceae; genus Bartonella; species Bartonella sp. AP72JLCBS. Next base: position 34,002 of record NZ_JBHIOU010000002.1, read on the forward strand.
TTCGCTTGTTTTTGTAGAGCATCGGAAGTTTTCTGATGCTTTACTGGACAGTTCTGCTGTTGCTGTTTTGTGTACGAATGAGATTGTTTTTAAAGTTCCCGAAACTATGGCAATTTTGGTGACATCCACACCACAGCGTGACTTTGCTCAGATTGGTCGTATTTTGTTTCCAGATTCTGTCAAGCCAATGCCTTGGTTGGGGCAGAAGGGGATTTCATCGCATGCGCATATTCATCCAACGGCTAAGTTGGCACATGATGTGTGTATTGAAGCGGGAGCTGTTATTGGTAAAAATGTTGAGATTGGTGCAGGAACTCTTATTTCATCCACAGCTGTTATCGGTGAAAATTGCCGTATTGGATGTGACTGCTATATTGCTCCTAAGGTAACAGTTCAGTGTTCTATAATAGGTGATAAGGTTCAGCTTTACCCTGGTGTTTGCATTGGGCAAGATGGTTTTGGTTATGTTGGGGGCGTTTCTGGAATCGAAAAAATTCCACAGCTTGGTCGCGTTATTATTGAGGATGGTGTAGAAGTTGGTGCGAACACGACAATTGATCGTGGAACATTTCAAGATACTGTTATTGGTGAAGGAAGCAAGATTGATAATCTTGTACAAATTGCCCACAATGTAAAAATTGGCCGCTATTGTCTTATTGCCGCTCAATGTGGCATTGCGGGAAGTACATCTATAGGGGATATGTCTCAGCTTGGCGGAAGTGTGGGAGTAGCTGATCACATCATAATAGGTAAATCTGTTCAGATTGCTGCTCGTAGTGGTGTTATGAATGACATTCCGGATGGCGAAAAATGGGGAGGTAGTCCAGCGCGACCATTTAAACAATGGTTTCGTGAAGTAGCGGCATTGCGCAGTATGGGAAAAGTTAAAAAGGAGAAACGCTGATATGATCAGCAGTGAAAAAACTAAAAACTTAGAGGCTGTCGATATTGAAAAACTATTATCAATATTACCGCACCGTTATCCATTTTTATTAATTGATCGTATCGTTGATATTGATGGTGAACAAGAAGCGATTGGTATTAAAAATATAACGATTAACGAGCCACATTTTATGGGACATTTTCCCTCAAAGCCTGTTATGCCTGGAGTTTTGATTTTAGAAGCTATGGCACAAACGGCAGGAGCAATAGCACTTTTAAATTTAGGCAATAAGCAAACAAATTTAGTTTACCTTATGACGGTTGATAATGCGAAATTTCGTAAGCCTGTTATGCCTGGTGATCAGCTCAAGATTTATGTTCAGCTTTTGAAAAAAAGATCTGGTATGAGACGTTTTTCATGTGTTGCAAAAGTAGAAGATGTCCGCGTCGCTGAAGCAGAAATTGCTGCGATGATTGTCGAAGAAGAATAAACGATATTTGATGGGAATTTAAAAATGTCCGGTACGAAAATCCATCCAACTGCTCTTGTGGAGAAGGGAGCGCAGCTTGGTGAGAATGTACGCGTTGGACCATTTTGCCATATTAGTTCAGAGGCTGTTATTGGTGATGAATGTAGTTTGACAAGTCATGTTGTAATAATGGGAAAGACAACGTTAGGAGCCAAGAGTAAAGTATTTTCTCATGCCGTTTTGGGGGCAGATCCGCAAAATAATAAACATAAAGGAGGGGCTACAACTCTTTTTATTGGTAAGAATTGTACGATTCGTGAAGGTGTAACAATGCATAGGGGTTCCGATTCGAGTGTAGGAATGACAGTTGTTGGTGATAATTGCCAATTTTTTTGTTATGCGCATATCGCTCACGATTGTTATGTAGGCAATCATGTAACATTTGCCAATAACGCAATGATTGCTGGTCATGTTACTATTGGTGATTATGTGATTATTGGTGGTGGTGCTGCTGTTCATCAATTTGTTCGTGTTGGACATCATGCATTTATCGGCGGCGTATCTGCACTGGTTGGTGATCTGATACCTTATGGAACAGCTGTTGGTGTGCAGGCAAAACTTGCTGGACTCAATATTATTGGCATGAAGCGTGCAGGACTTGAGCGTCAAGATATTCATGCACTCCGTCATGCGGTTGCTATGCTTTTTGATCATAGCAAACCATTTAAAGAGCGTGTCAGTGATGTTGCTTCTTTCTATTCTTCTTCTCAGTCTGTTTCTGAAGTTGTTAATTTTATTAAAGAAGAAGGAAAGCGTTTTTATTGCACACCAAAATTTGAAGGTGTTAGAATAAAAGAACATAAGGATTAAAAATGCCTATTTGGGGAGCCAGAAGTTTTCTTTCCGGCCGTACTGCTATTATAGCAGGAAATGGTGTTCTACCGATTACTGTTGCGCAGACTCTTGAGAAGAATGGAGAAAATCCTTTTCTTGTGCTTTTGCATGGTGAGGCAGATTCTGTTCTTTATCGCTATGAGCATTGCGAGCTATCAATTGTAGAGCTAGCACGACTCGTTAAAATTTTAAAAGAGGCTGGTGTATATAATGTTGTTTTGGCAGGTGGTGTGAAAAAGCGTCCACTTCTTAAACAATTGCGACTGGACTGGACAACATTTTTAGCTCTTCCTAAGTTAATCGGAGCTTTGAAGAGGGGAGATGATGCGTTATTAAAAGCTTTTATACGGGTTATTGAAGCACACGGTTTTTGTGTTATTGGTGCTCACGAAATAGTCCCAGATCTTTTAGCTCCCATAGAATTTAATTTAACAGTACGGCGCGCTACTCCAAAAGAGAAAAAAGATATTTTTTTAGCAGTAGAAGCAGCAAAGCTTTTAGGTCAATTAGATATCGGGCAAGCCGTTGTCGTTGTCCAAGGAAGGGTGGTTGCTCTAGAGGGCGCTGAGGGAACTGATAATATGTTGTGGCGTATTTGTGAAATGCGAGAAAGAGGGCAAATTCCCCTTAAAGGTGGCATTCTTGTAAAATGCGCAAAACCACAACAGGATAATCGCGTTGATTTGCCATCAATTGGGCCCACGACAATAATGAATATTGCAAAGAGTGGTTTATCTGGTGTTGCGGTGGAGGCAAATAGAAGTCTAATATTATCAGTGAAAACAACAATAGAAAAAGCCAACAAATATTCTTTATTTATAGAGACATTTGAAAAGTTTGGTCATGAATAATTGTTTCTTAAAGATTGCAGTGGTTTCAGGTGAGGAATCTGGTGATTTACTTGGGGCCGATTTAATTTCTTGTTTATCACAACAGATAGGATGCAATATTCATTTGATTGGTGTTGGGGGGAGCCATTTAAAGGCATTAGGCTTAAAAAGCTTTTTTGATTCCCATGATATTGCTTTAATAGGTTTAAAGGAGGTGTTGAAAAAACTACCATTGTTGTTGCTACATATTCGCAATTTATCCAAATTTATTGCACAAGAACAACCTGATTGTTTAATTATTATTGATAGTCCTGATTTCACGCATCGTATTGCAAAAAAGGTACGTGCTTTAGCGCCTTCTATTCCTATCATTAAATATATTGCACCAACCGTTTGGGCATGGAGGCCAGAGCGTGCAAAAGCTATGTGTGGATTTGTTGATCATGTTTTAGCGGTTTTTCCTTTTGAAGAAAAGATTATGCAAGATTTGGGAGGCCCTGCCACGACTTATGTTGGACATCGTCTTTTGACATATCCTCCCCTTTTGAGCGTTCAGTCAGAAAAAAAAAGCCAATTAGAACAAAGAAATTTGATCGATACACAAACATTATCGCCTGCATTAGTTATTTTGCCAGGATCACGCAATTCAGAAATTCGTTCCTTAATGCCTATTTTTCGAGAAACAGTAGAGATTCTTGTACAACGTATTCCTCATTTACGTATTATTTTACCAACCTTACCTCATTTGGTAGATAGAATCCGGGACTTTGTGCAGGGCTGGAAAAGCAAGATAGAAATTGTAGTTGGTGAAGATGAAAAATGGCGTGCTTTTGCACAAGCAGATGTTGCTCTTGCTGCACATGGAACTGTTTCACTTGAATTAGCCTTAGCAAAAGTTCCTATGGTTCTTTGCTATAAACTTGATTTCTTTTCTAAATTATTTATTTTTCCTAAAATGATGTTATGGAGTGCTGCTCTTCCAAATATTATTGCTGATAAGCCTATTGTTTCGGAATATTTGAATGAATTAATCCGTCCTGGCATGTTAGCAAGACAGGTAGAGCAACTTTTGGCTAATCCTTTATTGCGACAGGCTCAACTTGATTCCTTTGAGATGGTAGAACAGAAAATGAAAACTGAAGTACCATCGGGGGTTGTTGGTGCACAAACAATTATTACTCTTTTAAAAAATAGGAATAAAATTGTATAAATAAAGCAATATGTTAATGATTAATATTTAATTTTAGCAAGAAAATCACAAGCACGTTGACTTTTAGGATTGGTAAAAAATTGTTCAGATTCTGTATCTTCAACAATTTTTCCATTTTCTAGAAAGAGTATTCTTTCTGAGACTTTACGTGCGAAGCCCATTTCATGGGTAACACAAAGCATTGTAATTCCTGTATCTGCCAATCGAGCCATCACGTCCAAAACTTCTCCCACACTTTCTGGATCAAGAGCAGAGGTTGGTTCATCAAAAAGCATGACTTCAGGTTCCATACAAAGTGCACGGGCAATCGCAACACGTTGTTGTTGCCCACCAGAAAGTTGTAAAGGATATTTTTCACAGTGTTTTTCAATACCAACATGCGTTAAGTAACGAATTGCCCGTTCTTGTGCTTGTTGTTTGGACAGCCCTTGAACTGTCATAGGTGCTAAAATACAATTTTGTATAACGCTCATGTGGGGAAATAAATTAAAATTCTGAAAGACCATTCCTATCTTACGAAGAACATTTTTTTGCTGTTGTACAGGGGCAGTATGGATATCAACGTTATGGATACAGATTGAACCTTTTTGTGCTTGTTCTAATTGATTAATACAACGAATTAATGTTGATTTTCCTGATCCGGAAGGTCCACAAATAACGATATGTTCACCAGCTTGAACATTAAAGTTGATATCATGTAGGACCTGAAAGTTTCCATACCATTTATTTAGATTTTGGATAGAGATCACAGGGTTTTTACTGGGAGAGATCGATTTATTATTTTTCAAATTCATCTTATTTTATTCTTTCATTGATGAAGAACTTGATTAATTCAACATTTTGATTTGATACTGTTTTTTATGATCATTTTATTTACCGTAAATATCGAGTGAGGCGCTGCTCGATAAAAACAATAAAACGATGAATGAGTTCAACGATAAAGAGATAGATAAGAGCAGCCCAAACGTAAACTTGAAAATCGAAAGTCCGTGAATAAGCGAGTTTAGCAACCCCCATTAAATCATAAACAGTAATAAGTGAGGCAACAGCACTGGATTTAATCATTAAAATCAACTCATTTCCTAAGGGGCGTAATGCTACAATCATTGCTTGTGGAAGAATAACTCTAAAAAATGTGACAGAGTTGCTTAAACCTAAAGCTTTTGATGCTTCGCGTTGTCCAGTTGTTACGGATAGAAAACTTCCTTTAAAGATCTCAGATTGATAGGCAGCAGAATTGAGTGTAAAAATAAAAAGACAACAATACCACGCGTTTTGAAAAAACCACCATAGCCCCACTTGTTGCCAAAAACTGTTCATTGAACCAAGCCCATAATAAAAAAGAAAGAGTTGAGCTAATAAAGGAGAGCCACGGAAAAAATAGACATAAGCATTTGCAAAATATTGTAAAAATGTATTCTCTGATAGACGTGCAAAAGCGATAATCATACCAAGAAAAAGGCCTAGAGAACAAGAAATAGAAACAAGTTCAACAGTAACAATAAAGCCATTAATAAATTTGGGTCCATAATGACTTAAAAGATCAGGATTAAAAAGAAAATAAAGCCACTCAGGAATCATTGACTTAGCACCTTTTTATAGCCTATTTGAGTGTATGTTTCCAAATGGCGTAAGATTGCAGTAAAAACCGCTGAAAATAACAAATAGAGTAAGCATGCTACAAAATAAAATAGCATGGGTTTATTGGTAGCAGCGACAGCTAGATTCGTTTGTCGCATGAGGTCAACAAGCGCGATGGTAGAAACAAGGGATGTATCTTTCAGTAAAGTAAGCCAATTATTAGAAAGTCCTGGCAAGGCATTTCGGATGAGCTGAGGGAAGACAATACGAAAAAATGTGGTTGACCGTGAAAGTCCTAAAGCTTTAGCTGCTTCATATTGACCTTTATCAAAAATATTAAATGCTCCAAGCCAAACTTCACAAGAAAAAGCTGCAAGAACCATACTAAGGGCAAGAACACCAGCAACAAAAGCATTGATACTGAACATGATTTCAAAACTAAAATAGTCAAATAAATTTTGAATAAGGCTTTGTAATCCGTAGTAAACTAAAAACAAAGTTAAAAGCTCTGGTAGCCCACGAAATATCGTTGAAAAGAGGCGTGCCATAGCTTTGGCCATCTTAATATTGGATCGAATCATCACTGCATTGAGAAGTCCTAGAGGAAATCCTAGAAGTCCACAACATAATGCCAATGACAAAGTCATTCCTGCACTGGAAAGTATAACTGCTCCCCATCCACCATTGCTAAATGATAGCAATGCTAAATTTTCAATCATTCTTGTATTCCTCATGAAAGAGTTAGATAATATTTTTTAGCAATAACCAACGGGTTTCATTAAAATATCATATTGATATTTAATAAACATCACCTGTAAAATACTTTCTCATAATTTTTTCATAAGTTCCATCCAAACGGATTTCTTTTAGCGCCTTATTGAACTTATTTTTAAGTTCATTATTATTTTGACGGACTGCAATTGCAATAGGAAATCTTGTTTCTTCTAGAGTTCCCAAGAGGAGACAACAATCTTTTCCTTCATTTTTAAGCCAATTTAATGCTTGTAATTTATCAACAATAATCACATCAAGTCGATGATTTAAAAGGTCACGATTCACTTCTATTGTGGAAGGGTAGAGTTTGATTTTCACCTCTTTAGAAGCATAATGATCTTCTGCATAGAAAGCTTGTGTTGTATTTGATTGCACACCAAGATTTTTACCTCTAAAGTCTTGTGTCGAGATTTCTTTAATTCCCGAAGCTTTGGTAACAATAACAGCCAGTGCTGTATCGTAGTAAGGATCTGTGAAGTCAATTTTTTGTAAGCGCTCTTGTGTGAGAGAGAGGGAAGCAATGATAGCATCATATTTTTTTGCAATAAGTCCAGGGATCATTCCCTCGAAGTCTTGTGTAACAATAGTACACTCAACATTCATTTTTTTACAAAGTGCATAAGATATATCAATATCAAGTCCCTGCAATTTATTATTTGAGTCAATATAACTAAAGGGAGGGTAGGTGCCTTCACTCGCAATTTTTAATGTTTTCGCATCAGCCAATTGGGTGAATAGTGCGGCGCTTATTATAAGAGCTCCTGCTAATAGTTTCATGATGTTCTCCTATTGGATAAGCGGGCAATATGAAATCATTATGTTTTTATAATCTGTAAGCTTTTTGGGAGCAATTCAAAAATTTATTGATGTTTATTTTAGATCATTATGTTGGGCATTATTGATAAAAAAAGAATAAATATCTTATTGCTTGTATGATAGCTTAATTTTCACGAAATGATTGATTTGAATCATTTCATGAGTAAAAACTGAGGATTTTTCTTGAAAATAAGGCTATTAAATTTGAACATAAAAAAATTAGATTTTGATACGGTAAAAATACAACCTTATTGTTGTCATTAGATTCTACAAAATGTTTAGATCTCAAGGAGCAATTAAAAGTTATTTTGATAAATGTAAATTTTCTTATAAAAATGCCGAATTTCCAATTATACCTGCATGTTCAATAAAGAGTTAAAGATACCCCTTAAATATACAGATTGAGTTTTAATTCATAGTGATATCTAATTGATATCGAAAGTAAAATATTTTCTCATAATTTTCTCATAGGTTCCATCGGCGCGGATTTCTTCTATTGCTTTATTAAAACTGTTTTTAAGATCATTATTATTTTGACGGAGTGCAATTGCAATAGGAAAATTTGTTTCTTTTAGAGTTCCCAAGAGGAGACAGCAGTCTTTTCCTTCATTTTCAAGCCAATTTAATGCTTTTAATTTATCAAAGATGATGATATCAAGCCGATGGCTTAAAAGATCACGATTAACTTCTGTTGCTGTAGGATAAAGTTTGATATTAACTCCTTCAGAGGCATAATGATCTTCCGCATATGCAGCTTGTGTTGTATTTGATTGTACACCAAGGTTTTTACCTCTAAAGGCTTGTGTTGAGATTTCTTTAATTTCCGAATTTTTGGTAACGATAACAGCGAGTGCTGTGTTGTAGTAAGGATCTGTAAAATCAATTTTTTGTAAGCGCTCTTTTGTAGGAGAAAGGGAAGAAACGATAGCATCATATTTTTTGGCAAGAAGACCGGGAATCATCCCCTCAAAGTCTTGTGTGACAATAGTACATTCAACATTCATTTTTTTACAAAGCGCATAAGATATATCAATATCAAACCCTTGCAGTTTGTTATTTGAGTCAATATAACTAAATGGCGGATAAGAAGCATCGCTTGCAATTTTCAGCGTTTGAGAATTGGCCGATAGGGTAAACAGTGTCGCGCTTATTATAAGAGCTCCTGCTAATAATTTCATTATGTTCTCCTATTAGATAAGCTGGCAAATATGAAACCATCATGAATTTTTATAATCTGTAAGCTCTTTTGGAGCAATGTAAAAAATTTATCTATGTTCATTTTGCTATCATTATGCTGAATATCATTATCAAAAAAATAATTTCTTTTTATCAAGTATGGGAATAAAAAATACAGGAAAGAAAGTCACCTCTTATTGATTATAGGGTAATTTTTAATAATTTTATTTAAAAATCAATAATTTATCTTTAAAAGAAAAACTATCAACTTAAATACAAAGAAAATTTCAGCTTTTAACAGGACAAAATGTAAAAGTGTTTTTATTCTAATTAGAGAAGCACTTAATGTAAGCTTTTTGCAATTTTATCTGAAGAAGATAGAAAGAAAAATTCTGACATTGCTAGATTTTAATATGTAATAGGGCTTTTAAACATGGGGGAATGATAGGGAATACATTTCCATTAAAGGATAATGAGGATTATAAGGTAAAATTTTCAATTTCTTTTTGCTAAATGTTTGGCTAATTCGCAGAAAAGTACTCTCAATTTCTTTACAGAGCTAAAACTTAGAATTTTTTACTAAATTTTTATGATGATGTTATCTCTGTAGAAAGAGTTTTAAAATTACGTTTTATAAAAATTCTTAAAGGATGTTTTTTGATTACTCTCAATAAAGCTTCAGTAAACTGAAGCTTTATTGATCTCTTTTTTAATTTGCACGTTCATCTATAGGAACATAGTCACGCATAGCATAGCCTGTGTAGAGTTGTCGAGGACGACCAATTTTTTGTGCAGGGTCTTCAATCATTTCTTTCCATTGTGCCACCCACCCGACACTGCGCGCCAATGCAAAAAGGACAGTAAACATTTCAGTTGGAAAACCTAGAGCTTTTAATGTAATGCCGGAATAGAAATCAACATTGGGATAAAGCTTTTTCTCAATAAAATATTCATCACTTAAGGCAATTTTTTCAAGCTCTATTGCAATATCAAGAAGAGGGTCATCTTGAATGTTGAGTTCTTTTAAAACTTCATGACAGGTTTTTTGCATGATTTTTGCACGTGGATCATAATTTTTATAGACACGGTGCCCAAAGCCCATAAGGCGGAAAGGATCATTTTTATCTTTTGCACGTGCAATAAATTCAGGAATTCTTTTAATAGAACCTATTTCTTGTAGCATTTTTAGGCATGCTTCATTGGCACCACCATGTGCTGGTCCCCAAAGGCATGCAACACCTGCTGCAATACAGGCAAACGGATTAGCACCTGAGGATCCAGCAAGACGTACCGTAGATGTAGAAGCATTTTGTTCATGATCTGCATGAAGGATAAAGATTTGATCCATCGCCCGAGCAAGCACAGGGTTTGTTTTATATTCTTCACAAGGAACAGCAAAACACATATGGAGGAAATTTGCAGCATAACTAAGATCATTACGTGGATAAACAAATGCTTGTCCAATACTGTATTTATAGGCCATAGCAGCAAGCGTTGGAACTTTTGAGATAAGACGAACAGAAGCAATCATTCTCTGGTGAGGATCTGTAATATCAATAGAGTCGTGATAGAACGCAGACATAGCGCCAAGGCAGGCAACCATGACGGCCATAGGATGAGAATCACGACGGAAGCCATGGAAGAAGCGTGCAAATTGTTCGTGGACCATGGTATGCTGCATAATACATCGATCAAATTCATTTTTTTCTTGCTGTGTTGGGAGTTCACCATAAAGTAAAAGATAACAACTTTCGAGAAAGTCTCCTTTTTCAGCCAATTGATCAATAGGATAACCACGATAAAGCAATATGCCTTTATCACCATCGATATAAGTAATTTTTGATTCACAAGAAGCTGTTGAAGTAAAACCAGGATCATAAGTAAAAATATCGGTTTTTTTATAGAGAGAAGCAATTTCAATGACTTCAGGTCCACTCGTGCCTTTACGCAAGGGAAGCTCTACTTTTTTATCATTCACAATAATATATGCGTTATTCTCAGACATTCGGTATTCCTTTCAGATCCTTCACTTCTAAAAATTAAGACTCTGCTTCATCAGAGTGGGGGATGTATAACTGAAGCTTTTCTTACTTATTTAAGGGTAGATTGCCTCTAAAAGTGAGTACATGCAATCTAAAAATATTTCCTTATTGATCATTATTACTCAATAAGAAATGTATTTCAATGATATAACATAAAAAACTCTTTTAGGGCGCGTTGAGATATCTGTATAGATCCTTATTTGAGGAAATATACTCAGTGCACATCATGGGCATATTGTTGTGATAAGTTGGTCCTTGATGCGATGAAGGGATTCATTGCGTCCTAATAAAATAAGAATATCCAAAACACCTGGTGATGTTGCACATCCTGTAAGAGCTGCGCGAAGTGGTTGGGCGATAGATCCAAATTTGAGATTCTGTGTTTGGACAAAAGAGCGAAGTGTTTCATCTAGAGTTTTTGTATCCCAAGAGGGGCACGCTTTCAGAGCAAGATAAAGATCGTTTAAAATGGTTCGTCCATTTTTATCTAAGAGCATTTGAGCTTTTTCATCAAGTTGTAAAGGTCGTTGCGTAAAAATGAAGGAGGCATTGTCAATCAGTTCGCACAGTGTTTTTGAACGTTCTTTCAAATGCGGGATTGCTTTTAAAAATTGAACACGGCGTTTTTCATCAAGTCTTTCAATAATTTGTGCTCTCCTATCGGTTTCTGGTAGAATATTAAGAGCGGCATCAAAAAGTTCTTGATCATTACTCATACGCATATAGTGTCCGTTGATGGAATCGAGCTTTTTGAGATCAAAACGAGCAGCACCTTTGTTAATATCCTCAATATCAAACCAAGAAATCATATCTTTAAGTGACATCAGTTCGTCATCACCATGACTCCAACCTAAACGGACAAGGTAATTGCGCAAAGCAGCAGGAAGATATCCCATTGTTCGGTAGGCATCAACACCGAGCGCACCATGTCGCTTTGATAATTTTGCACCGTTTTCACCATGGATAAGAGGAATATGGGCCATAACAGGAATGTCCCATCCCATTGCTTTAAAGATAATCGTTTGTCGGGCTGCGTTGGTAAGATGATCGTCACCACGTATAATATGTGTGATGCCCATATCATGATCATCAACGACAACAGCATGCATATAGGTAGGCGAACCATCAGAACGCAAAATAATGAAGTCATCGAGATCTTTATTAGGAAAACGGACATCACCTTGAACACGATCATGTACGATCGTTTCTCCATCTTGAGGGGCTTTGATGCGAATAACAGGCTTAGCACCTTTAGGAGCTTCAGAACTATCACGGTCGCGCCAACGTCCATCATAACGTGGTGGGCGCCCTTCTGAACGGGCTTTTTCACGCATTTCAGCTAACTCCTCAGGTGAAGCATAACAATAATATGCTTTGCCATTCTTGACCAACTGTTCAGCGATTTGGCGGTGACGTTCTGCACGTTCGAATTGCGAAATAGGGGCGCCATCATAACTAAGACCCATCCAGTGCAAGCCATCTATAATAGCCTTTACAGCTGCTTCTGTTGAACGCTCTCGGTCTGTATCTTCAATTCGTAAAAGCATTTTTCCACCGGTATGTTTTGCATAAAGCCAATTAAAAAGAGCAGTACGAGCACCACCAATGTGAAGGAAGCCAGTGGGTGAAGGGGCAAAACGAGTAATAACAGACACGAATATTTTCCTTTAAACTAAGATATTACTTATGGAATTTTATAGAAAAGTCATGTTAGCATAAGTGATGGGGCGTGCAATAGCCGTATTGCGAGTTAAAGTGGGGGACTGATGTTTTATAAAAGTAAAGAGGGTTTATCCGAAAAATCTGTTACAGAAAGAAAAAAGCCATGTCAGATAGGGCAGAGTGTTTTTTCTAGGTATGATGATGCAAAGAACGGTAGCTATAATCAACAAAAACTTTTTTTATTGACACTCTTAAAAGAAGTAATCATTTTTTTTCGCAAATGGTTAGAAGATTGTATTAATAAAGAAGTTTCTTTTGGTATCCTTTTTTCGCTGATTTTAGTTTTTTTTGCCCTAGGAATCATTTTCTATTTTCATTTAGAGTGGGAACCAAGTTGGGGACAATTGGGGGCGTTGGTCAGTATTTTTCTGGGAATATTCTATGTTGCACGTTTTTATCGAAAAATATGGATTCCCGTGGGGTTTCTGTTTTGTATTATATTGGGTGCTTTAGCGGCAAAAATAGAAACGTGGCGTATTGCAACACCCATGCTAAGCAGTGACATTGTCACTACATTGACGGGAAGAATTGTTTCTATTGAGTCAGGTGCCAAAGGAGGATTTCGTTTAGTTTTGGATATTTTGAATACAGAAAATCCCGTATTACGCCATAGTCTTCATCGTGTTCGTTTATCGGCAAGATATTTGCCATCTGGCTTAGCGATTGGTGATGGATTGCATGGAAAAGTTAAGATTCGTGCATTCTCTGGGCCGGTGCGTCCAGGAGGCTACGATTTTAGTTTTCATAATTATTTTAAAAGAATTGGAGCACAAGGCGTTTATTTAGGAAAACCAAGAAAAATATCCGTTTCGCAGCCTGATGGAATATTCGCTATCATTCTACAGAAAATTGAAAATTTACGCACGAAGATGACACAAAGAATCCGTATAGCCCTTGAAGGAGAAAAGGGGAGTGTTGCAGCTGCCCTCATAACAGGGCAGCGTGCTGGTATTTCAAATGAGACAAATGAAGCATTACGTACAGCTGGATTAGCTCATATTTTATCAATATCAGGTTTACATATGGCGTTGTTAAGCGGCATAGTTCTTTTGAGTATCCGTAGTTTTTTAGCATTTTTTCCAGTTTTTTCTTCCTATTATTCCAGTAAAAAATTTGCTGCTATCGTTGCTTTTATGATAACAGCTTTTTATTTGTTATTGTCGGGCTTAGCAATATCAGCGCAAAGAAGTTTTGTGATGATTGCTGTTATGTTGGTTGCTATATTGTGTAATCGCTCTGCTATAACAATGCGTAATTTTTCCATTGCAGGGTTGATAACTCTGGCGATGACACCCCATGAAATATTAGGTCCTAGCTTTCAAATGTCCTTTTCTGCGACTGCTGCTTTGATCGCTTTTTTTGATTGGTGGAGTGGAAGATCATTTTTTCGTAAAAGAAAAACAACTCCCTCTTATGTTGGAGGGGGAGTGATAAATTTTGTTTTCTTATCGATTCTTTCAACATGTGCTTCTTCCTTTGTTGCAGGGAGTGCAAGTGGAATTTATGCTGCTTATCATTTTTCTAATATGGCATCTTTGAGCATTATCAGTAATGCCTTTGCTTTGCCTGTCATCTCAATTTTTGTCATTCCCTTTGGATTAATCGCAGTTCTTGCAATGTTAGGAGGATTCGAATGGCTTCCTCTTCAAATTATGGGTTTTGGAGTTGATCTTGTAATAAAGATTGCACATGCTATCAAGGCTATTTCTCCTGATTTGAATCCTGGTTTTATGCCGTTATCAGCGTTAGTTTTATTGAGCATAGGCTTGGTTGGACTGACTTTTTGCAAAACACCCATCCGGCTCTTTTTTAGTTTGTTTATTTTGGCAGGTGTTTCTATTTGTGTATTGCGTTCACCTGTACAACTGATTATAGCAGATAATATGCGCCTCGTGGGCGTTATTCATGATAAAAAATTATATATTGATCGTTACCATATTTCTAAGTTCACGACATCCATATGGAAAAAGTCATTTCGTGTGAATGAAACGATTAAACCAACAAAATATGGTCCTTCGTTACACGGACAATTTATTTGTGATTATCATGTATGTACATCTTTATTGGATAATGGATTAAAAGTGATCGTTTTACAGAGAGAAACAGATCAATGTGTAGAGGCAGATATTCTCATTCAGACATTTGTGATGCATAATCCAACTTGTTACAAGAAGGCAAAAATAGTATTTATACCTCAACAATTGTTATCACGAGGAAGCGTTATGATGACCAAAGGTGGAGATATTATTTGGTCTTCGCTAGGGTTTCATAGACCATGGAATATGCACAGACAGCATTCATAAAAACATATAATCAGTCATATTTTGCTTCACATTTGGATAATGACAAAACAAAAAATAACAGAAGACTTTTCTCATAATATTTTACGGTATTTAAATTGGTAAGTTTATCAACGTTATTGAAATGAGATAATAATCTACAGTTTTCTAGAAATAGATGATTTTTTATATCTGATCATTTTAATTTTTTCAAAAAAATTGATATGTGCATCTTTGTGCATCCTATTGATAGCACAAAATAAATCAAAAATTCTTATTGAATGAGAAAAATGCTAACAAATATTCTCAAAGAAATAAAAAAGATAATTGTTGATTATTCTATTTTATTCTTATCATATATTTCTATAACGAGTAACATCTCTTCAAGCAAGAGATGATGGTCAATTTAAATAGATTGCGTCAAGAGGTTATCTTTTATTATCATTATTATCGGTGGTAATAGGGGTGATAAATGCTGCTTATACGGATAGAAGGCAAAGTCATTCATGAATGTTCAGCAGTTAAAAAAAATGGCAGCTATTAAAGCGCTTGAGTTTGTTGAAGATGGTATGCGGCTTGGTATCGGATCTGGTTCGACAGTCAATGAATTTATTCATCTTCTAGGTGAGCGTGTTGCGGATGGTTTGCGGGTGACTGGTGTTGCTACTTCAAAATATTCTGAACAACTCTGTCATAAGTTTGGAGTGCCTGTTAGCACTTTAGAACAAATACCTGAGCTGGATCTTGATATTGACGGAGCAGATGAAATTGGTCCTGAGATGATGCTCATTAAAGGGGGAGGGGGAGCATTGTTGTATGAAAAAATTGTAGCGTCGGCATCTCGTGCAATGCTTGTCATTGCGGATGAAACAAAGGTGGTAAAAAGACTTGGTGCTTTTGCACTACCAATTGAAGTTAATCCATTTGGTATCCACACAACATGCAGAGCCATTGAAAAAGTCGCTGATGATTTAGGGCTTTCTGGAAAAATTGCATTGCGAATGAATGGAAAAAATCCTTTTGAAACAGATGGTGGCCATTTTATTCTTGATGCATTTTGGGGCTGCATTTTGCAACCAAAACCATTATCGGATGCACTTCTTGCTATTCCTGGTGTTGTTGAGCATGGCCTTTTTTTGGGGTTGGCTTCACGTGCAATTGTCGCTATGGCTGATGGTCAAATAAAAGTTTTAGAACCGTTTGATTTTTAGAGAAGGCATTTACATGATGATATGTTAGCACAGTAAAAAAGGGTCTTAAAAATTTTAGGTAGAATAACGAATTAAAATTATAATTAGCGATCGGGGTAATCATTAAATGAAAATAATATTTTCTTTTCAGCGTTTTGTCGTATATTTTAGTGCAATTGCTATTTTTGTTGTGAATATTGGCATGGCTTATGCACAAGGTGTGAGTGATCAACATTTAGATTCAGCGCGAAAGGCAATCAGAGCTATTCATGCAACGGATCAATTTGATAGCTTTTTACCAAATGCGGTCCATGATTTCAAAAATGAACTGATTAGCGATGATCCGAATTTGGCAACAGCTATTTCTGATATTGTTGATAAGCAGGCGCTTGCTTTAATTAAAAGGCGCTCTGATCTAGAAAAAGAGATTGCTCACGTATATGCAAAATATTTTACTCAAAAAGAGCTTGATGCGATAACAACATTTTATAATTCTGATACCGGTAAAAAGTTTTTGACAGAAGTCCCCAATATTGCACGTGATTCTTATTCAGCATTTGATATATGGCGTACTGCTCTTATGCGGGATCTTGTAGAAAATGTGAAAAAAGAGATGTCTGAAACACTTAATTTGAATAATTCTACTATGCCTACAAATATGCCTATAAAATCAGAATCTTCAGAAAATAAAAAATAGCTTGATCGATATCATGACAACAATGGGCAATTTCTGATTTTTTTAATAGCGGCGGTTTTCCCGCCGTTTTAAATATTTTAATGAGAATAAGTCTTTTTAGAATACTGCTTTATAAAAAAGGCTTCTTCAAAAGAAAAAAAGACTTTCATTTGATAATAAAAGATCTTAGCCTACTCTTGCAGATGTATAAGAAGGAATAATTCGTGGGCTCTTTTGACTTTGATTTATTTGTTATTGGAAGTGGTTCTGGTGGAGTGCGTGCAGCACGGCTTGCTGGAGGTCTTGGCAAGCGGGTCGCTATAGCAGAGGAATATCGTATAGGGGGCACTTGTGTTATTCGTGGTTGCGTTCCCAAAAAACTTTATGTTTATGCATCACAATATGTAAAAGAATTTAAGAAAAGTGTTGGTTTTGGGTGGGAATATGCGGATCCAATTTTTAGCTGGGAAAAGTTGGTTGCAGCTAAAAATAAAGAAATATCAAGGTTAGAAGGGTTGTATCGTAAGGGATTAGAAAATAACAATGTGCATATTTATGAAAGTCGTGCTACTTTTATAGATGATCACACATTAGAGCTTTCTGCCACGGGTGAGCGGGTAAGTGCAGAAAAAATTTTGATTGCAACAGGGGCAAAACTTGCACCAAATACGTCCATAGAAGGCGGTGAATTTTGCCTTACTTCTAATGAGATTTTTGACCTTGATCAACTCCCAAAATCAATAGTGATTGTTGGTGGAGGGTATATTGGTGTTGAATTTGCTAATATTTTTCATGAATTAGGTGTAAAAACAACACTCCTTCATCGTGGTGATTTAATCCTTCGTAATTTTGATCATGATTTGCGGCAATTGCTCAGCGATGCAATGATTGAAAAAGGGATTTCTATTCTCTATGGCATAACAATTTCTAAAGTGCAGGCTGCAGAAAATTGTTATGAAGTTGTTTTATCAAATGGGAAAATAATCAGAGCCGATCAGATTATGTTGGCTACGGGGCGTGTACCAAATACAACGGGTTTAAGACTTGAGCGGGCAGGTGTTAAGGTGAATGAATTTGGTGCAGTTGTTGTTGATGAGAAAATGACAACAAATATCCCCCATATTTGGGCTGTTGGTGATGTAACAGGTCATATTCAATTAACACCCGTTGCGATTCATGATGCAATGTGTTTTGTTAAGACAGCATTTGAAAATATTCCAACAACACCTGATTATGATTTAATTACAACAGCAGTTTTTTCACAGCCAGAGATTGGAACGGTTGGTCTTTCAGAAGAGGAGGCGGTAAAGCGTTATAAGCGTCTTGAAATTTATCGTACAGTTTTTCGTCCTATGCGTAATATTCTTTCTGGTAGTTCAGAGAAAATGCTTATGAAACTCATTGTTGATGGTGAAAGCCGTATTGTTGTGGGCGCTCATATTTTAGGGGAAAATGCTGGTGAGATGGCTCAGCTTATAGGGATATCTCTCAAGGGTAAGCTGACGAAGGATATCTTTGATGAGACGATGGCAGTGCATCCAACGATGGCAGAAGAATTGGTAACGATGTATAAACCAAGTTATATATATGAAAATGGGAAGAAAATATAAAGTTAAACAGCATATATTGCGGTAAAAAGCTTTTGATATGCTAATCTGTAAGATTAATCTTTAGAGAGAGTGTAATGATAAAAGAATGGGCGCCTGACACTTGGAGAACAAGGCCAATTAAACAAGTTCCGACTTATCCGGATAAGTCTATGTTAGAAGATGTTGAGCGAAAACTGAGAAGGTATCCTCCTTTAGTTTTTGCCGGTGAAGCACGTGATTTAAAAAATGAATTAGCAGCCGTTGCGAAAGGCCAAGCTTTTTTATTGCAAGGTGGTGATTGTGCCGAAAGCTTTGCAGAACATGAAGCTGATAATATTCGTGATTTTTTTCGTGTATTTTTGCAAATGGCGATTGTTTTGACCTTTGGTAGTTCTAAACCGGTTGTTAAAATTGGTCGTATTGCTGGTCAATTTGCAAAGCCTCGCTCTTCTGATATTGAAAGAAAAGAGGGAGTTGAATTTCCTGCTTATCGTGGGGATATTATTAATGGCATTGAATTTGAAGCCGGTTCTCGTATTCCAGATCCGCAACGGATGTCTATGGCTTATCGCCAATCTGCGGCAACACTTAATCTATTGCGTGCTTTTTCACAAGGTGGCTATGCTAATTTAGAAAATGTTCACACATGGATGTTGAGTTTTGTTTCTAACAGTCCGCAGGGAGAACGTTATGAATTATTGGCAGAGCGTATTTCTGAAGCAATTGATTTTATGCGTTCTATAGGGATTACATCCAAAACACATTCTTCATTGCGTGAAACATCTTTTTATACCAGTCATGAAGCACTGTTGCTTGGTTATGAAGAGGCTTTGACTCGGATTGATTCAACTTCAGGAAATTGGTATGCAACATCTGGTCATATGTTATGGATTGGTGACCGTACGCGTCAGATTGACCATGCTCACGTTGAATATTGTCGCGGCATTAAGAATCCTATAGGATTAAAATGTGGTCCTTCCATTGAGCCTGATGAGCTTTTAAAATTAATTGATATTTTAAATCCTGAAAACGAGTTGGGGCGGCTTACTCTCATTACGCGCTTTGGTTATGATAAAGTTGAAAGTTATCTGCCTAAACTCATCCGTGCCGTTGAGCGCGAGAGGCGTGCGGTTATATGGTCATGTGATCCAATGCATGGCAATACAATTACTGCCAATGGTTATAAGACGCGTCCTTTTGATTATGTTTTAAAAGAAGTAGAGAATTTTTTTGCAGTGCATCGTGGAGAGGGAACTTATCCAGGAGGCATTCATATTGAGATGACAGGTCGTGATGTTACTGAATGTACAGGAGGGGCGCACGCCATTTCTGTGGACGATTTATCTGATCGTTATCATACGCAATGTGATCCACGGTTAAATGCAGATCAAGCGTTAGAATTGGCTTTTCTTGTTGCTGAACTCCTTAAAAAAAATCGCGTGACTGACTCGTTAGCAATTGCTGCTGGGGGGTAGGCAAAAATTTGCCTAATATTTTTAGGTCATTATGGCAGAAAAGAATTTTAAAAAATGATGTTTCCGATGATGAAGAATAAAGTTGTGGTTGCTAAACTGATGAAATGATACAAAGGCTTATGAAAAATGATTTTCGGGTATCAATTGCCCAATTAAATCCTATTGTCGGTGATATTGAGGGGAATTTTTCTTTAGCTGTCATGGCGCATCAAAAGGCCAAAGAAGAGGGGGCTGATCTTGTTTTATTCACGGAACTTTTTATAAGTGCTTATCCGCCGGAAGATCTTGTTCTAAAACCTGCTTTTACAAAAACATGTGAAGAGACTGTTGAGAAATTAGCAAAGATAACCGTAGGCGGACCAGGAATTGTCATTGGTCTTCCATTAAGGCGCAATGGTAATATTTACAACGCTGTCATGGTTCTTGATGAAGGGAGAGTCATTGCCGAATGTTTGAAGTTTGATTTACCTAATTATGCTGAATTTGATGAAAAGCGTTTATTTTCTTCAGGTCCACGTCCTCAGCCTATTGTCTATCATGGAATTAAATTAGGAATAGTCATTTGTGAGGATCTTTGGAATGATTCCTCTCTTAGTACAGAGCTTAAAGATAAAGGAGCGGAAATTATTCTTGTCCTTAACGGATCTCCTTATTATCGTAATAAAACATTAAAACGTATAGACGTTGTTCATACACAGGCTCTACAATCTGGAGTGCCAATTATCTACGCTAATCAAGTAGGTGGTCAAGATGAGCTCGTTTTTGATGGTGGGTCTTTTGCCTTGAATGGACAAGGCAAAAAGATATTTCAAATGAAACACTTTGATAGCCATATTGCTTTAAGCCATTGGCAAAAAACAACGACGGGATGGCACTGTATTTCAGGTCCTAATGAAAGTCTTCTCAATGGATTAGCGGCTGATTATCAAGCTTGTGTTTTGGGGTTGAAAGATTACGTTAATAAAAACGGCTTTAAGGATGTTATTCTTGGTCTTTCAGGAGGAATTGATTCAGCCCTGTGTACGGCAATGGCGGTGGATGCTCTTGGTGCTGAGAGGGTTCGCACCATTATGATGCCCTATCATTATACTTCGCAAGAATCATTAAAAGATGCCAAAGAATGTGCTGATCTTTTGGGATGTCGTTATGAAATCATACCGATTGCACAACCTGTTGAGGCTTTTTTAAAGACAATGGCACCTGTTTTTTCAGGGTTACCCTCTGACGTCACAGAGGAAAATCTTCAAAGTCGTATACGCGGTACACTTTTAATGGCGCTTTCAAATAAATTCGGCTCAATGGTGGTAACGACAGGCAATAAGTCAGAAATGGCTGTGGGATATGCAACACTGTATGGGGATATGAATGGCGGGTTTAATCCTCTTAAAGATATTTATAAAATGCAGGTTTATGCATTAGCGGAGTGGCGCAATAAAAATCACTTGCACAATTTGAGAGGACCAGAAGGAATGATCATTCCATCCAATATTATAGAAAAAGCACCCTCTGCAGAGCTGCGGGAAAATCAAAAAGATGAAGATTCTCTTCCGCCTTATCCTATTTTAGATGATATATTACAATATCTTGTAGAAAATGACATGAGTATTTGTGATATTGTTAAACGTGGACATTCACGAGAAACTGTTGCGAAAGTTGAACAGCTTCTTTATGGTGCCGAATATAAAAGGCGTCAATCTGCGCCTGGTGTAAAAATCAGTTACAAAAATTTCGGACGCGATCGTCGCTATCCTATAGTCAATCATTTTCGCGATAAAAATTGAGTATTATTTTATGGTTAAAGTTCGTTTTGCTCCCTCTCCAACAGGTTATATTCATATTGGCAATATCCGTATTGCGCTTTTCAACTGGCTTTATGCGCAAGCGTATAAGGGAGAATTTATTTTACGCTATGATGATACAGATATTGAACGTTCTAAACAAGAATATATCGATGCTATTGCTGTTGACCTTGAATGGCTTGGTATTCAACCAGATGCAATTTATTACCAATCCAAGCGATTTAATCGATATGATGAAGTGGCAGAAATTCTCAAACAACGTGGCCTTCTTTATCCTTGTTATGAGACAACAGAGGAATTAGAGCGGCGTCGTAAAATCCAGCTTTCACGCAAATTGCCTCCTGTTTATGACCGTGCAGCATTGAAGTTGACAACAGAAGAGAGAAAAAACTTTGAATCACAAGGTCGTAAACCCCATTGGCGTTTTCTTCTTCCTAATTTTGAAAGTGATCCTTTACACACAAAGCGAACAGAAGTTTGCTGGAATGATGCAATAAAGGGAAAGCAGACGATTGATTTAGCTTCTCTTTCAGATCCTGTTCTTATTCGTGAAGATGGAACCTATCTTTATACATTGCCGTCTATTGTTGATGATGTAGATATGGCTATTACGCATATTATTCGTGGGGATGATCATATTACAAATACAGGCGCTCAAATTGCTCTTTTTAAAGCTCTTAATGCAGAATTACCGGTTTTTGCTCATACCAATTTATTGGCGACAGTTTTAGGAAAAGGATTTTCAAAACGTAATAATGATCTTTCTATTCGTTCTCTACGGGAAGAAGGATTTGAATCTATAGCTGTTCAATGCCTTGCCGTTTTGATTGGGACATCGCAAAATGTGCATCCCTATCCCAATCAAGCTGCGCTTTTAGAGCATTTTAATCTCCAAGATACGTCAAGATCCGTTGCAAAATTTGATATTGCTGATCTTCTTGCTTTGAATAGTCATCTTGTCCATGAGTTAACCTATGAGGAAGTAAAAATGCGCCTTAAAAAACTTTCTATTGAGGGAGATAAGGCGGAATATTTCTGGAACGCGATAAGAAGCAATATTAATAAAGTCAATGATGCTGTTTTTTGGTGGAAAATCATTCATGATGAACAGAATTTTGATACAGTAGCACTAGAGGATCGTGCTTTTGTGCACCAATCACTCGATTTCTTACCTGAAGGTGCTTTGAATGAGGAAAGTTGGAAAATTTGGACAACAGCATTAAAAGAAAAAACAGGTCGAAAAGGAAAAGCTTTATTTATGCCATTACGTCAGGCACTTACGGGCATGGATCATGGACCTGAAATGGGAAAAATTTTGCAGCTTTTAGGGCGTGAAAAGGTAACGGAAAGGCTCTCTAGGAAATAAGAGCGGATTTTTTAAAAGTATTTCGTTCATTTCACTCTAAAAGAGAGTAGAGAACGGGTTTATTTACACGTTTTTATAAGCATGAAAGCAGGAATATCATCACCAAATCCAATAGGTGTGTAATTCTTATTTTTTCGTGAGCGTTGTTGCTCAGATGGCTTCTCCTTATTATTTGCATTTTTGATATA
The DNA here is from genome assembly GCF_042195705.1 of Bartonella sp. AP72JLCBS. NCBI lineage: Bacteria > Pseudomonadati > Pseudomonadota > Alphaproteobacteria > Hyphomicrobiales > Bartonellaceae > Bartonella > Bartonella sp. AP72JLCBS. The sequence continues at coordinate 56,961 of NZ_JBHIOU010000002.1, forward strand.
TTCTGTTTTATTCTCTTCTACAGATTTTTTAGTGTGAGCAACAGTCTCTTTTGGAGCAGTTTTCTTTGATGGTTTTGAAGATTTTTTCTTTACAACAATATCTTCTGTTTGATCATCGGCTATTAAAGTTGAGAGATCTCCATTGAGCCATTCAATTTTTTCATTACTCATTTCCTCGATGGCATTGATATATTTTTGATCAGCTTTTGTAACGATTGTAAAGGCTTTTCCGCTACGATTTGCACGCCCTGTACGACCAATTCGATGGATATAGTCTTCAGCATGTGTAGGAACATCATAGTTAAATACATGACTTACAGCTGGAATATCGAGTCCACGGGCAGCAACATCAGAAGCAACAAGAAGTGTAAGTTTATTATTTTTAAAATCAGCTAGGGTGTTCATGCGCGAATATTGGTCCATATCTCCATGAAGTGCCCCTACATTAAAGTTATGTTTGATAAGCGATCTAAAAAGTTCAGAGATATCTCTCTTTCGATTACAGAAAATGATTGCATTTTGAAGCTCTGCACCTTCATTTTGGATAAGCTCTCGTAAAACCGCTCTTTTATCCCATGATTTATTTCCAGATTTGACAAGCCGTTGTGTAATTGTGGTAGCTGTTGAGGAAGCTTTTGTAACTTCAACAGATACAGGAGAATGTAAAAATTGTTTCGTTAGCTTTGTAATTTCTGGCGCCATTGTTGCAGAAAAGAACAAAGTTTGACGCGTAAAAGGGGTTAGTTTACAGATGCGTTCAATATCAGGAATAAAGCCCATATCCAACATGCGATCAGCTTCATCAATCACAAGGATTTCAACGCCCATCAGGAGCAGTTTACCGCGCTCGCAATGATCAAGAAGGCGCCCTGGTGTTGCTATAAGAACATCAGCTCCCCGTTCAAGTTTGCGATCTTGGAGTTCAAAAGAAACGCCACCAATCAAAAGAGCAACATTTAAACGATGATTTATGCCGTATTTATCGAAATTTTCTTCAACTTGAGCTGCAATTTCTCTTGTTGGTTCTAAGATAAGCGTACGGGGCATTCGTGCTCTTGCACGACCTTTTTCAAGGAGAGTGAGCATAGGCAATACGAAAGAGGCGGTTTTACCTGTTCCCGTTTGGGCGATTCCTAAAACGTCTTTTCTTTGAAGGACATGCGGAATTGTTTCACTTTGAATAGGTGTCGGAGCTGTATACCCCGCTGATTTCACCGCATTAATAACCTTTGCGGAAAGACCTAAATCATCAAAACTGTTTAAAGATGGTATCATTTTTTTATCAACTGCTCTGTGATTTTAACTGCGCTATCTAATGATGATTATAACCAATATTCTACACTCTTTAAAAGTGTTAAGATGTTTTCACAAAAAAAACTAACTATAACAATCATATACATATAAAACGCATAATACAATCATTAATAGCGAAATTGTTCTGATAAAATGCGCTCATCCCATGAATGATTTGAGTCAAAAAGGATTGAAGCTGTTACTTCTGTTGCCATTGAAATAGTAACTGAATGAACAGATTTAACTTCAATATTATCTGCAGCAGCGTTTACAGGGCGTTTGTCAGGTTCAAGCATATCAAAGCGCACTGTTACTGTATCGGGAAGCAAAGCTCCATGCCAACGCCGAGGGCGAAAAGGGCTAACGGGAGTGAGGGCCATAAGGGGAGCCATAAGAGGTAAGATAGGTCCTTGTGCTGATAAATTATAGGCGGTTGATCCAGCTGGTGTAGCGACGAGGACACCATCACAACTTAATTGTTCCATGCGTACGTTGTTATCAATGGTGATGCGAATTTTTGCCGCTTGATAAGATTGCCGAAAGAGGGATACTTCATTAATTGCAAGCGCCTCGATAGAATCTTGACATTCAGATTTTGCAATCATGCGCAGGGGATGGATTTCTTTTTTATGTGCGGCAGCAATACGATTGGGCAATTTTTTTTCATGAAATTCATTCATAAGAAATCCTACAGAACCTTGATTCATACCATAAATAGGTTTGCCTGTGTTCATGACATCTCGTACGGTTTGTAACATTGTCCCATCACCACCGATTGCAACAACAATATCAGTTTCTTCCAGAGAAGAATGACCATAAACGGAAATTAATTTATGGGTAGCTTTGATAGCCTCCTCAGTTTCTGCGGAAATAAAATGAAAGCGACTTGGTAATGTAGCCATTTAAAAATTATCCTGATACTTATAATTTATGTTGTAACTTATTTTTGAGAGTTTTGAAGTTGTAATAAAAGCTCTTTTTATAATAAAAAGAGCATTGAATAAAGAGAAGTTATTTCAAGGTAAAGTATCATTAAAAAGTAAAAGGAATGCGTCGTTAGATAAATTACAAACGAGTAATTTTTTTATTAGAATGATAATTTAGCATTGAAGCTAAGAGTATGATTAGTTAAAAGACCATAACTGATTTTAATAATCAGTGTGAAGCACCCGTAGCTCAGCTGGATAGAGCGCTGCCCTCCGAAGGCAGAGGTCACAGATTCGAATTCTGTCGGGTGCACCAAATTCTTCAACTTCATATCATCCTAAATAACAAGATTACCTAAAAAGAAGCCAATTTCCTCTTTTATGAAAATGGTTATTTGAGTTGTTTATTAAGTTTTGCAGCGAATAAGCAAATGATTTTAAGAGAAGTAAAATTTACGGCTGCGTATATAATTTTTCGGTTAGTCATTTTGAATATCGAGATAAAAAAGCAAGGTTATCTAAATATGCTTTCAATTTAACTATAAACATTTAAAAAGTACATTTAATTCAATATGTTATTGTACAACTGATCTGGCGATGTTGATAGTAGATCACTAAATATATTGTTTTGAGCATTAAAATAGATAGCTAAATTTGCTTTTATTCTATTTTTGGAGTTAAAGGCTGTTATGGTGATATGGAACGCGGATGAGGAATATCACCAGTTAAAGGAATAATAAGGGGGAAAAAACAACCGTCAAGATTTGAATTGTTTCAAAATGCTGTATTCGATATGGTTTTGATATGGGTATCTGGTGATTTCTCTATACACCAATACTGCCAGTTATGTTGGATGAAGGATTATTTAGCTTTAATCAACTTTCTTATATACCGAACACTAATTATGGTGGTTATTTAGTTGGGAGTATGTTCTTTACGTTTGGCAGTAATTGGGATTATATCTCTTGCTCCTCGCATACTATCTTGTGCAGCTATAGTAATGAGTGCACTTAATTATTTTCATGGCGTTAACACTTAGTCCTTTTGATCCGTTTTGCTGCTGGTGTTGCGAGTGTAGCAATGATGGTTTTGGGTTCTATTATAGTCATACAGCATAGCCATATGGGCGGATTATTGCTTCGCTTTATGCAGGTGTAGAAGTTGGTATTCTACTACTAGGTAATGAATATGTTATTATTAGTTTGAACAGAGCGCTTGATGCAACAAACATTTGGTTTGGAGCTGGCTTAATGTCTGTTCAAAACTTTTAAAAACATACAGGTTTAATTATGATAACTATATCAAAAAACACCTCCGTTATTTCTTTCATTGCAAATGAAACCGCTCCTGTTAATCAGAAAAAACCATCCAAAATATGAATAGATCAATCAAATGGATTTCGTGACTGGTAATATATATATATATTATCGCATTCGTGCTTTAAACGATTTTGGTGATGTAAAAAAAGCGATCTGGATGGCTTTTATTGAAAATGAAAGCAATCTCTCTCATGATGGTAATTGCTGGGTTGCTGATAATGTCTGTGTTGTAAAATCTGGTTGTGTTTATGAAAATATAAGGGGCTATGGCAATGCTGCCATTGGTGGCTATGTGTATGGCAATACCCTTATATGTGATAAAACCCATGTGTATTTTGGTGTTCATGTTTATGACAATGCTCATCTTTCTTATAACGTTTGAGTTTATCATTAAGCGCGGGTTTATGGGAATGCAAAATTATCCGGTAGTGCACGTATTCATAGCAATGCCGCGGTTTATGATCATGCGGTTGTTATAGGCAAGGTTTACGGCAATGCTAGCGTGGGGTGTCATACTAAGGTCTACGGCTCTGTTTATGGCAATGCCAAGATCTCCTGATTATATCGTGATTAGAAGTAATGTATATGGCAATGCAAGAATAAAAAGACATAGCGATTTATATTCGGTTCCCATAAATTGAGAGGTTTATGAAAGTGATGATGTTATCAAGATTGATAAACAGAATAAATGACAGACGTGGAGGGTGCTTCTTTGATGGTTATAAACGCATCATAAAAGAAAGCTGTGCCAATTGATATGACGCTGCTTTTAAATAGAGGTACTACAGATCATACAAAAGAAGTCAATAATGAATGTATGTATACAAAACGTATCATATTGCAAACGCTCTATTCTATTGATTAAAACTGATCAAAAGGAACGTAAATGACAGATATGATCTTTAATCACTCATTTGAATTACAGAACCTATAAACACTTTATGTATGGCTATAAAGCGTATTAAGAATAACGCTCGCATTTTTGAAGTGGTCATTTGACACAAAGTACATTATCAAAATGTCTCAACGCTTGGTAGGTTCATATCAAGACAATCAAGAGAAAATGCGTATTAAGTGAATATTTGTAACAAAACCCGTTGTTTACATTTACGAACATTGGTTTTTAAAAGCAGCTTTTCATAAGACAATAAACAACCGCTTTTTATAAAATCTAAGGCTTTTAAACTGTTATAAATCTAGGTTTCAAACGTATTTATAGAGATATCATTTTATGTCTCTAAACGTTTAAACGTTCATTTAGTGAGGTTCTCATAAGCGTATTTTCACTTTGCATTTAAACATAACTTCTTTTCAAATAAGCCGCTCTATATTTGGGCTGGTAAAATTAACCAGCTCAAATTCGAGTTCGTTAACTTTAGAATAGAGCATTCTTTAAACATTGTCGCTTTTGACTCAAAATTGAGTAAAACACCATGCCTTTGTAATATGATTGCAATCCTTTTGAAATTTATCTACTTATCTTTGTCTTAATAAGTATCCTCAAATTTTAGGGGACTTCATTTGGTTTCGTATTTTTAAACTGTAACTTTTAAAACGTTTTTTGCTTGTTTGCCTGCGTTATATCATTAAAAATCTTTTGATTTCTACGACATAACATTATCAATTTCATTACCTGTTGTGATGATAGTATCTATATAATGTCTGCTTATTATTGACTAACTTTTTAGTAAGCGGCGCTTTAAAATCGACTTGTCTTTAAATCCTTTTATGTGCCCTTAATGAATTAAAACCTATTCTATGATAGTTTCAAATGATTATTTCTTTTAAGGTTTAGCTCAAAAAAAGAGTAAACCCCATACCGTTTTTTAAACGCATGCAATTTATGTTATCGATAATTTCAAACGATTACGTTTTTAATAATGCGATTTGTGTGTGATACAAACGTATCATAAAATTTATGAACTGTTATGAATGATAGCTGCGTTCACTTCATTTGAATGTTTACATGCGTTTTATGGTCTATCCATACATGGTAATTGTTTATGAAAAATGGTTAATTAAATCACGTATAAAAGTGTAGATTTTAAATGGGATTCATATAAAATAATTGCATGCAAACTATTGACTTTATTGTATTTTTTATGAATAAGATTCCATCTCGTTTAGACGTTGTAAAAGAAATCACCAAAGACCTTATTGATAAGATTCTTCTCTTACACGGCGTTATCACTTTTGTTTGCAAAAATCTGCTTGTCTTTTGACTTTTGATATGGATACAACCTCTTTTGAGGTAGAGCAAAGAATTTTTTAATCATGGAGAGTGCAACAGTGTTCTTCAAAAATCTTGATTGGTTTGTTGAAAAAATTAAAGAGGTAGATAATTATTCAGCATGTTATCAACTACCAGATTGTGAAGTACAAATTCTTTATAATGACGCAATTATCAAAGGTTATCAGTAAGTTGATGTTGGAGTTTCGATTAGTACTGGTATTTTAGCTGCTGCCTGTATGGTAATTGATCCCTATCAATTCTCAGCACTTACAAGATCTACAACTTGATTTTTATAAAAAGGGGTTGAGAGTTTGTGAAGAAGGAATATATGCAGATTGGTTGGAATTAAGCGGGATTATGTCTTGAAATAGGCGATAGAAAAAATTGATCTTCATAAATGCTTTTATTCCAGATATGGAGCACCATCTTGGCGAAAGAATGAAGTTGGAGGTACATAAGGTTATCAAGGTAGATTATGCTGATTATAGCTTACTTCATATTGGTGCACTGGCTTTATTGGGTGATGTTGCAACCTTACAATCTTATTATCAAAGTTTCAGTGTAGAGGATCATTTAGGCTTTGATGAAAATACCCAACAGATTCATTTTGAACGTGCATTGGCTTTAGTCAAAGAAGTAGTCAAATCTAAGCAACTCAGCTACGCTTTCATTGCAAAAGTAGTAAAAAATATGAACCATCTGGAAGAAAAACAAAGTTCTTAATAAGAGCTTTCCAGAGAGGTGGAGTTTTATCCATTGGCGGAAATCTGATGTTTGAAAGAGGCTTTCTTGATGTGAAGGTAATGTTGTAATAAATAATTATTATAAATCAATATGTTGTATATATTCATTGTTTTGAGATTAATGACCATTGACAAATAATTTTGCACCATTTTCTCTCTTCCAGCTTTTCGTCAATCATCAATGAAAATTTTTTATAATGGAAAGTTCATTGATAATATAACTTTTGTATGTCATTACTTTACGCTTAAAAAAAATATAAAAATAATGAAATGCAATTGAGTTATCAACTGCTTATTCGTTTCAATTTTTAATCATAAAAAAATCTTTTTATTCATTTTGCTTATAAAAAGAATTAGCTTTTTTCTGGTGATACAAGTGGAGAAATAAGGATTTTAGATATGTTTCGGCGTTCCATTTCAATCACTTTAAAGTGTAAACCATCAGTTTCAAAGCTTTCTCCCTCATTTGGTAAATGACCAAACTGCCAAAGCATAAAGCCTGCCAGAGTCGTATAACGATCTGCTTCATCCACAAGGTTACGCCCAAGATAACCACTTAAACGGCGGATATCAGCATATCCCTCAACAAGAAGACTGCCATTTTCAAGTTGTTCTGCGATCATGAGTTCTTCATCGTCATCAGGAAAGTCTCCTGCAATAGCTTCAAGAATATCGGTTGGTGTTGCAATTCCTTCAAAAGATCCATGCTCATCAACAATAATTGCAAGCTGAATCGAAGAATGACGTAATTGCTCCATCAATCGTAAAACACTTGTATTTTCATGAACAACGAGGGGTTCTCGCATAGCTTTTTTCCAATTAATCTTTTTCCCCTCAGCCAAATTCAAAAGAAGATCTTTTGTCAACGCAACGCCAACAAATTCATCCACTTTTTCACGCGCAAGAATTAAGCGGCTATGTTTAACCTTTTGTAATTCTTCACGCATTTCATTTTCATCAGCATTTAAATCTAACCACTCAATTTCATTACGCGGCGACATGATAGAGCGAACAGGGCGATCAGCTAAATCGAGAACACCACGAATCATCTCCTTTTCTTCTGGTCTAAACAACTCAGAAGCTGCGGCCTGTTCAGCAATAACATCTACAGTCTCAGCAAGGTGACTATCTTTGCTTCCTCCTCCTAAGAGTCTCAAAACAGCATCAGCTGTTCTACTGCGTAGATCATTCGTTTTAATCATTTTTTCACGGTTACGACGTCCAATTTGATTAAAAGCTTCGATAAGAACAGAAAAACCAATAGCAGCATACAAATACCCTTTTGGAATATGAAAACCAAATCCTTCAACAATGAGAGTAAAACCAATCATCATCAAAAAACCAAGACAAAGGATTACAATAGTGGGATGACGATTAATAAAACGCATAAGAGCACGAGATCCGCACATCATTACTCCCATAGCAGCTATGACTGCGATATACATAACTGCTGCCTGCTCTTTTGCAATCATACCTGTTGCGGTAATAATACTGTCTAGTGAAAAAACGGCATCCAGCACCACGACTTGGACGATTACTTGCCAAAAAACAGCATAACCAACGCCTGTTTTTCTTTCATGTGATACTCCTTCTAACCTTTCATGTAATTCTAGCGTTCCCTTTGCGAGCAAAAAGGCTCCACCACCGATTAAAATAAAGCTATGCCAACTAAATACAAAAGATGAAAGTGAAAGAATGACCCTATCGAGTCTCATAACCCATCCAATAACGGTAAGAAGGAAAAGCCGCATAATTAATGCTAAAGTAAGACCTATAAAGCGTGCGCGGTCACGCAAATGCAGTGGCAATTTTTCAGCTAAAATTGCAATAAAGATAAGGTTATCTATTCCTAAAACAATTTCGAGAAAAACCAGCGTGATCAAACCAAACCACGCATGGGGATCAGTGATCCATTCCATCATTCCTTACCTTTTAGAAGCTTAAAAGCGCGCGATTGACAAAAAAAATTCATAGGCTTTTATTCGTATATTGGATCATGAACATTGAATGTAAAAAACTTATATTCAAAGAAAAAAACAGCACAATATTGCTTGAATACATGTGATTGTTGATAAAACAAAATGATGCCCCATCCCGCTTACAACCACAAGAAGGTTCCTCTAATTTTCGCTCGGGCATTATGCTCGATAATCCTCTAACTATAGGTTCTGTATAACAATCAGAACATTTATTTATAAAGCTTCTTATAATGGGTTTATTTTTATATAAGATCAAGTGGTGAATATCATATTTTTAACCTTACAGACAATGAGTTTATATAACAAACAACAAAATATCTGGACATCTATCCTTAGGAGCGTTATAGAAACGCTCATTCTCGTCTTTTGAGAAGCTTATGGGTGATTAGCTCAGTCGGTAGAGCAGCTGACTCTTAATCAGCGGGTCGTGGGTTCGATCCCCTCATCACCCACCATTTTATTTTATACCGTAAATAACTTATTGATTGCGTAATTTTTTTAAGGTACGAGTTGCTAAATAAAATTGGGCAGTAGGATTTCCCCATATCTGTTTGTTTAAAAGTGAAGATTGTTGATATAGCTTAGTCATCGGTGTTTGTACTTTTTAGGGGACTCAAAGAACTTCCAAAGGACATTTAAAGATCTTTTAATGCGTATTGTTTCTTTTTTTTAAGTTGCAATTGGTAAGGAGAAGCCTCTTACCGACAATTGTGTTATTTAAAGGGGTATAAAAATCAACAGTTTTCACTTCTTTTAATATAAATTGATTAAATTTTTTTTGGATTTTTAGCATATTGTTTAAAGACAGAAGAAACTTTACACTTTAGTTGTGTCAGCAGCGTGGATATTTTTTGATAACTCTCCCGCTTAAACAAAAAACTTCTGTAATAATCATCAGTATTCCAAGAGGGTAAATCAAGATAAAATAAAGTAGTTAGCTGGACATACAAGTAATAAAATTAGATCAGTTTAATTGTTTAAAGCTAATACCTGTTAAACGAAAGACAATAAACTTTAATGAGGCTTAAAGTTTTGAAATATTAAGCTGTGTGGTTACGCTATGCTGTCTTTCCGTTAGCTAAACCTCTAAAAATATAAATATTAAGAAAGCCACTCAGATTCATTATAATATATTGATTTATAAAGAATTGATTATTCTTTATTTAAAAAAAACTTTACTATCATAAACTTCTTTTGTTTCAATCCCTCTTATAATGAATTAATTAAAATCATTCATTTTTGCATCATAAATGGGATTAACGTGTGGATAAAGACTATTGAAGAATGGCATAAAAATAATTCTTATTAATGTTCTTAAGTGCTAAAAGTTATCATAACATTGGAAAAATAGTATAATGGCGCAGGCTTGCTCTTTTATTAAGTATAAAGATGATGGTGCAACAATAGCTTTACTATTATACCATTTACGGGTATTGTTGTGTAATGGAGAAGAGCGTTGAGAGAGGTTTCTTAAAAAAGATATGTAAATTGGCAACACGATGGTGTTTTGTTCTTTTATAGGTACATAAAAAAGAAGTCATTGATAGCCTTTTATTTATTCAGGTGGTGTTTTGGGGGCTCTTTTCCAATATTGTTGCGCCTCAAAAATGACGACCACAAATAATGAAAGGATGAGCGGTATAATCAAATAAAACATTCTAAAGACAATAAGTGCTGCAATAACATCGGTTGGATTTATATTGGGCATGCCTGTTATGAAGAGAGCTTCAAGAACTCCTACTCCTCCTGCTGGAGCATTAGAGAGAAGAGTTATCGTAAAAGATGCTAGGAAAACACCAAGAACAGAGATAAAATGAATATCTGCGTTATGTGGGAGAACAGCATATATAATTCCTGCTGCTCCTAAAAGCTCTAGAGGGCTAATGAGAAGCTGTTGAATAACAATTTTCAGCCGGGGATAGGAGAGTTGAATTTTTTTACCCAAGCGTAAGGGCTTTAACTGAAGCCAGCTGCCAAACGTATAAAGTGCTATACAGCTGAGTAAAATTGCTCCAGCCGTTGTTCCGAGCCATTCAGGAAGTTCTTTATGAATGAGGGTGATAATTTCGGGTTGCAGCACCAAAACGATTCCCAAAAGTAAGATTGTGCCGATTACAAAAGTAAAAGAGCAAAAACCTACTAATATTGCGATTTCTGTTCCGTTTAATCCTTTCATTTTATAGGCGCGATAGCGTACAACGGCACCAGAAAAAACTGAAGCACCGATATTGTGTGAAAGAGCGTAGGTTGTAAATGAACATATAGCGATAAAAATCCAAGAAATTTTATGGCCTAGATGTTGCAAGGCAATTCGATCATATCCAGCAAGAGCAGCATAAGCTAGGAGAGAACATAAACAGGCTAATAACCAGTGCTGTGCATTTAAATTGCTCAAGCGCTCCAATACATCCCCAAATGAAATGGCAGAGAGCTTCATGTAAAGAATTCGAATAGATACCAGCATTGCTAAGATACCAATCAATGGCCATATAAATTGCTTTATTTTCACGATTCTGTATCCATTTTATGTTTTCTGTAAATTTTCATGATTGAGCATATTCCTTACAGATCTTCGTTCTGTTATATACTCTATAATGCCATTGGCAATTTCTTCATCATCTGTTACTACAACATCAGCACCTAAATCAATGAGATATGTTGTTTCTGTGTCGGATAATGCATGTGTGATTATCTGGATATCTTTCTTCATATCACGGATATTCACGATACATTCTCCTACTTCAATGGTACTTCGCATTGTAATAACAACTTTATGTGCATTATTTATATTTGCTGCGTTCATTATTTCTTGTTGAATGATATTGCCGCAAATAGCCTCAAAGCCATCTGCAATCGCTTTATCAGAGAGGCGTTTTGATTCTTCTACGATCACTATAGGTTCACCTCTATTTATTAAAGATAATGCAACACACTTACCGATACGACTATAGCCAATAATTACGATATGGTTGTTTTTTAAGGTCATCGGTAAAAAATCTTGGTCAGGATCTTGTGGATCAATATCAATAATTGTTTGGGTATTTTGTGAAGATGCAGAATTTTTTTCTAGACGTTTTTTAATTTTATTACAGGCAATGAAAACAAGAGGATTGAGCAAAATAGAAAAAATTGCTCCTCCAAGAATTAAATCATGAGCGTCATTGTTTAAAAGTCCTAAGCTTAAACTTAAACCAGCAAGGATAAAGGAAAATTCTCCGATTTGGGCAAGGCTTGCAGAAATAGTCAAAGCTGTTGCATTAGAATAGCGAAAAGCTTTAACGATGAAAAAGGCAACAGCAGATTTTCCGATTACGATAATGAATAAGGTTGCTAAGAGAGGGAAAAAATGAGTTAAGAGTTTCTCGGGGTCAAATAACATGCCTACAGAAACAAAAAAGAGAACAGAAAAAGCATCGCGCAGTGGTAAAGATTCTTCCGCGGCACGGTGGCTTAATTCTGATTCGCTCATGACCATACCAGCAAAAAAAGCACCAAGAGAAAGAGAAACTCCAAATAAATGAGCGGCTCCGAAAGCTACTCCTAATGCAATAGCAAAGACGCTAAGACGAAATAATTCACGTGATCCCGATTGTGCGCTCATTTTTAAAAGCCATGGGATAACGCGTCGCCCAATGACGAGCATAAGTGCAATAAATACAATTACCTTCAGGATGGTGAGACCAAAAATACCCCAAATACTTAAATCCAACCATTGAACAAGAGGATCCAACGCTTCTTTTTTGGTATTGCTGAGGGCACTTGCCAAGGAAGGGATGAGGACAAGTATAAGGACCATTGCTAAATCCTCAATAATCAACCATCCAACGGCAATGCGTCCTTTTTCTGTTTCAATAAGATGACGCTCTTGCAAAGCACGTAGCAGGATAACGGTACTTGCTATGGATAAAGCAAGACCGAAAATCAAACTACCACTAAAGCCCCATCCCATAATCAGACCAAGGCACAAACCTAGAAAAGTAGAAAATGCCATTTGTGCAATAGCAGCGGGGACAGCAATAGCTTTGACAGATAAAAGGTCTTTTAATGAAAAGTGGAGCCCAACACCAAACATCAGCAAAATAATACCAATTTCAGCAAGTTGATTAATGATGACGGAATCTATTTTAAATCCGCCTGTATTGGGTCCCACAATAACACCAGCTAACAAATAGCCTACAAGGGGTGAAATACGTAAACGGCTAGCAATCATTCCCAAGAGAAATGCTAAACATAAGCCTGCAACAATAGTTGTGATAAGTGGTGTGTCGTGGAGCATGGATTATTTACTATTCTTGATCAAAAAGCGAATGAATGAAAACGACTATATTTCTATGAGAAGAGAGGCGAGATGTACCATACGCATTAAAGGGCATTTTTATTTCACTTTGATATTTGCACGATTATTTCGCTCACGCCACCAATTTCCTAGCAGGAGTAAAATAGGAGCAGCAATAAAGATAGAGGATGATGTTGCAATAATAATCCCAAAGACCATGGGTAATGCAAAATTATGAACAGCACTTCCACCCCATATCGCCATGGGGAGCATCGCAAGAATTGTTGTGGCTGATGTAAAAAAACAACGTACAAGAACCTGATTAATTGACAGATCAATCAGCTCGCGCAACGGCATTTTTTTATAAAGACGCATATTTTCGCGCATCCTATCATAGACGACAACTTTATCATTTATAGAATATCCAACAATTGTTAAGAGTGCGGCGATAGCCGTTAAATTAAAATCAAATTGAAATAAAGCAAAAAAGCCAATCATTTTTGTGGTGTCTAGAATGAGAGTGATAATTGCTCCAATGGCAAAGAACCACTCGAAGCGTAACCATATATAGAGAGACATGGCAATAGCCGCAAGAATAACAGCAGTAAAAGCAGCTGTGGCAAGCTCACCTGAAATTTTGGGACCAACAACTTCTATTTGATCGAATGTGGTATCGGGATAGATATTTTGTACAGCTGTTTTGACCTTATCAATGGCGGTGGTTTGTTGTGCTTCGCCACCGCTTTGTTTCTGCATGCGAATTAATACGGTATTTTCGTTATCAATATTTTGCAAGGTAACTTCACCAATATTAAGAGTAGAAAGCTTGGAACGCAGAGTTGCTAGATCTGCTGGTCCTTTCGTGGTAATACTCATTTGGCTTCCGCCAATGAAATCAATACCAAAATTTAATCCAGGCTTAAAAAAGAGAAAAACTGAAGCCATTGATAAAACAATTGAGACGCCAATACCAATGAAACGTGCTTTCATAAAGTGGAAAGTTGTGTTTTGTGGCATGATGTTGAAAGCAGAGTGAATATGCAGTTTTTTAATCTTCCATTTACGAACGATCCAAATCATGATGATGCGTACAATGGTGATATTTGTAAACATGGAGATGATAATACCAAGCAACATTGTTACGGCAAAACCACGAACGGGACCGGTCCCGAACCAAAATAGTAAGACGGTCGCTATAATTGCTGTAACATTTGCATCAACAATGGTTGCAAAAGCGTGTTTAAATCCACGATCTAGGGCTGCAAAAGCACCCACACCTTTTCGACTTTCTTCACGGATACGTTCATTGATAAGGATATTAGCATCAACGGCAATACCGATGCCTAAAATAATACCAGCAATACCAGGCAGCGTAAGCGTAGCTCCCAAAAGACTCAGTGCAGCAAATGTTAAAATTGTGTGCAGAGCTAGTGCTATATTGGCAATTAATCCCCAAATACGATAGAGAAGAAAAATAAAAATTGCAACAAGAATAAAGCCAATTATGCCGGTGTAAAGTCCCATTTGGATAGCATCAGCACCAAGATTTGGACCTACGGTTCTCTCTTCAATGACTGTGAGTGGTGCGGGGAGGGAACCAGCACGAAGCAGAGCAGCCAGAGTTGAGGCTTCTTTGGGGTCAAAGTTTCCTGTAATTTGACCTTGTCCATTGGGAATGACACTATTGATGGTCGGAGCGGTTAAAACTTTATTATCCAGAACAATGGCAAAAGGACGGTTAATATTTTGTCGTGTTATATCGGCAAATATTTTTGCACCAGCGGAATCTAGCGTAAATGAAATAATGGAACGTCCTGGTATTTGGGGGTCAAAACCTGCACGGGCATCTTTCAGGACATTTCCATCTAAAGCAATTTGATCATAAATTGCATAATGTTGTGTTGCATCAGTGTATCCAGGGAGAATAGAAACACCTATAGGGGGGTTATTGGGGTCCACATTAGAAGGAACAAGATGAAAACTCATCTTAGCGGTTGTTCCTAAAAGATCACGCAGTTGTTTTGGATCTTGTAGTCCAGGCAATTGGACCATAATACGATCATTTCCGACCTTTTGGATGGCTGGTTCTGAAACACCAACTTGATCTATACGACGACGGATGATTTCTAAGCTTTGTTCAATAGCATTGCTGACACGGTCTTTTATACCAGCTTCTGTTAATGTGACGCGGAGAGTTTCATTTTGAGCACTGATCGTGATGTTATGTTCTGTTGTGCCAAAGCTACTGTGTATGGGGGTTATTAATGTTTTCAAAGCAGAGAGTGCTTTTTCAGTTTGCGATGGGTCAGAAATAAGGGCAATAACGCTATCTTCAACGATACGCACACTTGAGGTGCGGATTTGTTTTTCACGCAATACATTGCGCACATTGCTTAAAACTATATGTAACTGATCGCGTTTTAACGTTTTGCTATCAACCTCGAGCAGGAGAGAAGAGCCTCCTTGAAGGTCAAGACCAAGTGCTACACGGGTGTCGGGTAAGAATTTCGAGTTTTTAACTTGTTCGTGTGAAAATAAATTGGGTAAGGCAACATAAATGCTGCTTAAAAGAATAAAACAATAAAGGGTAGTTAACCAACCAGGTGTACGCATGATATATTCCGTAAATAGGCAATCTAACAGTTATTCAAAGTTAAAAGCACAAGTAAAATAAGATGATCGTTTTTATATTCAAGGAAGAGAATTAAGTATGTTCATTGGGAGGAGCGCGTTTATTTGAGAAATATTGTGTTTTAACGTTACGAAATCGTGTGTCAACAGCTGGAATCTTTATTAAAAAGAAATCCAATGTTAGGATTTTTTGAAAGGTCCTCATAAAAATAGATTCTGTATGGAGTGTTACAAGTTTTTTGTTTTCAGTTGTGGTAACATTCACCTGATCACACTTATGATGTAAATCAAATCTATTCGTTTTAATGACATTATTGGTGTGTGATTGTTTGATTAAATAAGCACGCGTTTCTAGGTTGCTCGTCAAGAATACACCTAAACTGGATAGAAAAATCCAGGTTGTCAAAGGAAGAAAATCTTCTTTTTTGCAATAAAGGTGCAAAAAAAACATGCTAGAGTGCCTTCTTTAATCTTATTGAGTTCAGCTTATTTATCATTCTTTTATCTTATTACCAGTATTATAGGATAAGGGAAAGCTTTTATAAGATTATTCTATAAAAGTTGAAAATATCTACTTTATACCATATTTAAAAGAGAAAAATAAAATCCCTTTTGTGCTCATAAGGTAGATATGTATTCATTTTGTAGAAAAAACATCCACATACTTTTCCTTCTTTTGGGGATTATCTTTGTATTTAATTCTGGTGCATGGGGTAATAGGGGGGCACAAAATACAATTGTCGAACAAACGATAGCTTCTTATTCAGTTGATGAAATTATTCTGCAACAACAGTTGATTATTAAGACTCTTGAAGAAAATACTGAAACTTTAAAAAGAGATTTTGACAGAAAGCCAGAAGATGAGCGTGCTTTAGAAGAATTACGGTTACGTGCACAAGATATCAGTGAACGTGCTATTGAGGCAGCATTTGTTTTGCGTCCTCCTCTTAATGAGATTAATACACTTCTTGATCAATTAATGGAGCTCCATCGTGACGTGAAAAAACTGAAAAGCTCTGTGAAGGAATATTCCTATTTGATAGAGCAAAAAGCTAAAATTAACAGTATCATGCTTCGTTTTGAAGCAATTTTCTTAGCGGCAAATAGAATAGCTGAACTTTCTATTTCTCAATCTCGGGAGCTTTTTAAACGCACGCTTACGTATAGGCTTGAGTTTTCGATTCCGATGGTTAAACATCTCGTCCAAAAAACAAAAGAGGCTTCATCAGATTTTCTTGTGTTGTTAAATTCTTGGTGGAATTTTATATTTTACTTCAAGTTTTTACAACTATTTCTTTGCTTTTTAATTCCACTTTTTATTACTTTGGGACTTTCCTATTTTTCTCAAAAAGTTCTTGTTCATGTGTATTGCCACTTTACGAAGTCTAATGAGGAAATATCTTATTTACAACGCTTATTGATCGCCTTTATTTCAGTTCTCTTACCTTCACTTGTATGTATTCTTTGCGTTTATCTTGTGTTGTTTTTGTTTCGTAGTTTTAACTTAGATCCAGGTAAGCTTACAACAGTTTTTGATATGATAGGTTGTCAAATTATTTTATTATTTTTAATCAATCGATTAGCTGTTGTTCTTCTATCATCGAATAGGCCCCATGTAGGTCTTCTCAAGATTACATCATCGTCTGCTTATCAATTAGTGATTTTACTCACTTCTTTAGGGGGTATTTTGGCATTTGACGCTGTTCTTGATAGTATTTATCAAATCATTTCAGCGCCTCTATCTTTAACAATTGCTAAAAGTTTTATTGCTGTTTTTCTTGTAGCGATATTGCTATTTATAATATCATTTGTACCTTTGCGGTTTAGACGTAGGCGTGTTCAAGAAGAAAAAAAAGAGCCATACTTTTGGCCGTTTTATATACGCATTCCTCTTATTGGCTTGGGGTTACTGCTCTTTGTATTGAATTTTTTAGGTTACGTTGGACTTGCGCGTTTTATTACGCAGCAAATTATGATTGATGGAGCATTTTTAGTTCTCATGTATTTAGGAATACAAAGCGCTCAAGCACTTGGAACTAAAGACCAATTTATGAAAACAACGGTTGGTCATCTTTTGATGCAGAGGTTTCATTTAGAAGAAAAAACGATGAATCAATTGGGAGTTTTTGTGAGCGTTTTTCTCAATTTATTTGTTGTTATATTTTGTGCAATGCCAATTGCTGTACAGTTTGGATTTTCCTATTCTGATTTAAAAGCAGTTTTGTGGCAATCGGTGACCGGTTTTCAGATTGGAAATATTAGTCTTTCTTTGATTTCTCTTGTAACAGGAATTATTTCTTTTTGTGTTTGCTGGTTTCTTATTCGCCGATTTATTGGTTGGTTAGATAATGTGGTGTTGGTTCATGGAGAGTTCGATTCTGGTATACGTAATTCTATCAAAACAGTGATAAGTTATGGAGGCGTTGTTGTATCTTCTTTGACCGGATTATCAATGGCAGGTTTGGATCTTAGAAATTTCGCTCTTATTGCTGGAGGACTTTCACTTGGTATAGGTTTTGGTTTACAGAATATTGTCCAAAACTTTGTCTCTGGACTTATTATTTTAGTTGGAAGACCATTTAAAATAGGGGACTATATAGAATCTGGATCAGTAGGGGGTGTTGTTAAGCGTATTAGTGTGCGTGCAACGGAACTTGAGACAATTCAGCGTAAGACGATTATTATTCCCAATTCAAGCCTTATTAATAACAACGTTAGTAATTGGACACGACGTAATAAAGTAGGACGAATTGATATACCAGTTACTGTATCATCTAAGGTTGCTCCAGAGCATGTTGCTGAAATTTTGTTAGAGATTGCTTCTGCGACAGAAGGCGTTTTAAAAAATCCTATCCCACAGGTGAGTTTTACAGCATTTGATCGTAAGAGTTTTTCCTTTAATTTGGCTATTTATGTGCCTAATATTACCTCATCTTCTCATGTAACCAATGCTCTTCGATTTAGCCTATATAAGCGTTTTGCTGAGGAAGGAATCTTAGAATGCTGAAATATACTTATATTTTGATTACAGTTATTCTATTAAGTATTTTTACCATAACAGCTTTTGCTGCAACAGTGAAGAATACTGATTTAAAGATACAATCTCTTATTGTTGTTGAAGGAAGTATACCTTCAAAAATTTCTTTAAATACTCATCAAACAATTACAATTTGTATGAAGGGATGTTTTATAACTTTTCCTAATAAAGACCGTTTTGCAATAAAGGCAGATGATAATATAGAAATCAGTAGGGGAAGAGCAATTTTTAAATAAAATGATTGAGAATTTTTGTTTGGGGACAAGATTTAGAAGGATAATGATATTGTGTGTAATTAATAATCTCATCCTTTAGAAAATGGTAAAAAAGTATGATTTTAGTATAAAATGGGTGTTTTTTATACTATGTAGAATCTACAGTATGCATTTTGGATGTAAGAATATTGAGGTATTTATAATATTGTTAATGAACATCGATTCTCTAAAAATAATTACATCATTTTTAGATTTTTTTCATAAAAAAAGGCATAAAATATACTATTTTGTGATTTTTTTGCGGTAATTTTAATACAAAATGTTTTATATTTCCTCCTTTTGACAAGATAATATGTATTTTTATTAAATATTTATTATTTGAAGTATTCATTATTCTAATATTTTAAAATTTATTTGATAATATTAAATTTTGGTGTAATGATATATTATTATAGTGATAAATTTAAATGTAACTATAAAGGAGTACATGCAATTTTACAGCATAAGATTTTATAAAAATTTGTTTTTTTAAATGTGATTTTTGATTATATTTAAATTTAGCAATGGGGTATAATTTTATGAATACAAAATTTATAACAGCATCTGTTTTTTCTTTGATTTCACCTTCTATAGTACAGGCTGCAGATGTGGTGGCTCACGAAGAGCCATTACATGTTGCCTCAGAAGTTGTTGCTTCTTCACCTTTTTCTTGGGCAGGTTTTTATTTCGGGGGGCAAGTTGGTGGCTTTTCAAGTAAGATTTCTGCAATAACGCGTGATGTTGATATTCCTCTCTATCCCGATGAGGAGAGTAAAAGTAAACCATGGGTGCCTGTCGAGAAGCAGTATATGCCTGAGCTTTCTGGATTTATAGGTGGTTTTTATGCGGGTGTTAATTTTGATCTCGGTAATAATTTTATTATGGGGATTGATACGGATATCATTTTAACGGAAAAAAAGGATACAAAAACAAGATTTCATGCAGATGAATCGAGTGCTGGTGGAACTGAAGGATCGGGCACTGAAGGATCGGGTACTGAAGGATCGGGTACTGATACTGAGGAATTAGGTACAGAAGGAAAAAGTCGAAAAAAGGCAAAACTTGTCAGAAGACAGGGTAGAGACTTTTCTCGCTCTTCTGCAGAGGATAAAGAAGAGAAAGACAGTTTAACTTTTAATCATACGTTAAAACAAAAATGGACAGGAGCTACACGGGTGCGTGTTGGGTTTTCTGCAGGGCGTGTGATGCCTTATATTGCTGGTGGTGTTGCTTATGGACAGTTTCAGGATATTTTGTCGACAGTAATTACGGGAGGTGAGCCATTTAATAGGACATCGGATGTAACAAAAACGATGATTGGTTATACTCTCGGTGGTGGTGTTGATTTTGCAATGACAGACCATCTTGTTGTGCGTGCGGAATATCGTTACTCAGATTTTGGTAAAAGGAAATTTAAAGACGAGATTGAAGTTAAGTATAAGACGAATGATTTTCGCGCAGGAATAGCTTACAAATTCTAATTTTGTAGGATAAAGGAGCTTAAATTTAAGAGGTCCTATTTCTTTGATAGGGCCTTTATTTTTTAATTTTATGCATTGTAAACACTATTTTATGGTGAAAAAAAAGGGGCTTTGACTTTGAGTGAGAATGAGGAGGTAAGGAAGAGTTACTCAGATTCTTAATTGTTAAGAATAAAAAATTTTTAGTTCACGAGGTGTGGTTGAAACATTTGTTGGCAAAGAAGGATTGCTTCGTCTTTCATATTATTACAGTTATCACTTTATAATACCGTTATAGAGTTGCAAACAGTAAACTTAAAGAGAGTTTTTACTATCTAAGTAATGAGAAAATAAAGAAAATTCACATAGAGTGGTGCGGACGGCGTGCACGTTTGTGCAACAATTTTTTCTTCCCTTAGAACTCTCTACAATATCACCTGATAGCACAGTTTATCTTTTTTCTGTTTAATAACTAATTGTTTTTATTTTATTTTATTTATTAAATTGCCTTTTATATATAATCTTGGTACCAGATGAAAGTGCTCCAAGTGCAATTCAAAAGGTGGTTTTTAAAAGGTGGTTCGAAGAACGTGATAGACTGTCTGTCTTATCTGTAAAAAATCTATCTAAAGGAAAATATGCTGATAGAGCTGGTTTATGGCTTATCAAAACTACACCAGACCAAGGATGATGGGTTTTTAGGTTTGACCTCAATATAAATACGACGAGAAATGGGATTAGGCTCTTGTCGCAATGTATCTTTAAAAGAAGCACTGTTCAAAGCTTTAGCTTGTCGTGATCTTTTAGATCAAAGAATTGACCCGATTCGCCGAAAACAAAAAGAAAATTTACGTCGAGCAGGGGGGTATTTCTTTACGAGAAATTGCCTCTAGTACTTTTGAAGCGAAAAAAAACGAATTGAAAAATGAAGGAAAAGCAGCAAACTGGTTAACACCTCTTGAGTTACATGTTTTTCCTAAACTTGGTGATACGCCAATCATTGAACTGACGCAAATTGATATAAAAGGATGCATTTCTCCCATTTGGAAGACAAAAAACGAAACAGCAAGTAAAGCTTTATCCCGCTTGAATATAGCTATAAAACATGCGGTGGCACTTAGTATAGATGTGGATATGCAATTAAAAGCAAAAGCTTTATTAGAAAAGTTTATTCAAAATACCCCAAATATTCCAGCTATGCTATGGAAAGAAATGCCTAAGTTTTTTCAATCTTAAAATGATGAGCTTGTATCACATCTAGCTTTAAAACTTCTTATTTTGACGGTTTTTTTTATACCAATCAGGCATATTTAGAGATTTATGGATCAATATGGATTATCCCAAAAGAAAATATGAAGAGAATTGTTGGAAAGGTTTCTGATTTTCATGTGCCGCTTACAGCTGAAGCGCTTGCTGTTATTGAAAAAGCAAAAAAATGGTTTTTTATTTGTTGAGAGTTTTGGAAAGCCTATATCTGATGTAGCACTTCCTAAATTCATGAAAGACAAAGGTTTTGATTATAGACTTCATGGTTTCAGATCGATTCTGCGGGACTGGATAGCAGAGACAACGTTAAAAAGCTTGATGATATGTCTGAAGTATAAGCACAAACGGTGTTACATCTTTTGAAAGATAAACAAAACAGGCAAAAGGTAGAAACAGATTCTACTATACAAGATGCCGATATAGCAACGCCACACGAACAGGGAACGGCGGTGTGAGATGGAACAAAGAACAGCGGAATGGTTTCAAGCAAGGCTAGAGAAAGTCACTGCTTAAAATGTTTACAACGTACTCAGTAAGACAGCAAAAGGTTTTCCTACAAGCAAATATGAAGACTACAAAACGAAACTCATGACAGAACGCTTAATAGAGGAAATAAGCCAATCTTATACAACACCTGCTATGCAATGGGGCATTGAACATGAAGAGAATGCCTTAAGAGAATATGAATTCATTTATGACGCAGAAGTCACAAGATGCGGGTTTATCCCCCACCCAAAAATGGAAATGGCGGGGGCTAGTCCTGATGGGTTGATTGGAGAGGACGGTTTAATCGAAGTCAAATGTCCACAATCAACCACGCATTTGCGCTTCTTTATGTATGACGAAATCAAGCCTGAATATATCGCACAGATGCAATTCCAAATGGCATGCACTGGACGCAAATGGTGTGATTTCATGAGCTATAATCCAAACTTTGTAGGCAAATCTACTGGTTTGAGAATGAAAATCAAACGCATCAATCGTGATGAGGAACACATTGAAGAGATTAATAAAGCGGTCGAAATCTTTTTAGGGGAAATAGAACAAGAGATGCAAAAGATTTTGACAAAAGCTGCTTAAACCTATGGGGGTGCTCTCTCCTCCCAGCACCCCCGCCCATTTAATTAATATAAAAAAGAGAAAGGTAATGAGATGATATTTGATGATGGAGATGGATATGTAATAACACGTGAGTGTGCAAAGTTTTTTAGTGTATCCACAACCACGATTCGTAATTGGGTGCTTCAAGGGGGCCAGAGCTATATAAGCTAGGGAGAGCAGTGAGATGGAGAAAGAAAGAGATCTTATCCTTCACTCCAAAGAAAAATAAGGAACAAATTAGCTAAAGTTGTATAAACCGTAGAAGGTGGTCTAAAAGTTGGTCTTAAAATAGCTCTTTAAAGAAAAAATCTATATATTTAATGTGTTAAAGATATAAAATGGTGCCCAAAAGAGGACTCGAACCTCCACGCCTTACGGCACAGGTACCTGAAACCTGCGCGTCTACCAATTCCGCCATCTGGGCTTATAAAATTCATCTAAGCGCATGAAGCAACTCTGTCAATAAAATTATAGAATTTATTTTTTCAGCTTAAAACGATAGCATTGAACTTTTGAGAGAGATCATGATTTTAGAAGTTTAAGGTGTGAGGACTGTCTTTGATAAAATTGTTGAATCCGGATTAAATGTGTAAATAATAGGAATGCCGGTCGCTAATTCTTGAGATATAATTTCCTCACCGGAGAGACCTTCAAGCGCCATAATAAGAGCACGAAGAGAATTTCCATGTGCTGCGATCAAAACAGTTTGAGAGCGCAAAATATAAGGCTGGATATGGTAAAGATAATAAGGCCAGATGCGCGCACCGGTGTCGCGTAGGCTTTCTCCATTCGGCGGCGCAATCGTATAGGAGCGGCGCCACATTTGCACTTGCTCTTGCCCCCATTGTTGGCGTACTTCATCTTTATTTAAACCAGAAAGATCACCATAATTACGTTCATTTAATGCGGGATTTTTTATCACTTCTAAATCTGATTGTCCCATTTGCTCTAAAATGTGCTGAGCGGTTTTTTGAGCTCGCTGTAAGGCAGATGTATAAGCGATATCAAACCTCAAACCATATTCTTTCAGTTTTTTTCCTGCTGCTATCGCTTCTGCATGACCTTTTTCTGTTAAATCGGGATCTTTCCAACCGGTAAAAAGGTTTTTGAGATTCCATTCACTTTGTCCATGACGAATTAGTGTAAGTATGCGTCCCATTATGAATTGCCTCTATTCTATTGATTGTTTAAAATTCATCGTTCAATCCCAAAACATCGAACATTGAATAAAGACCGCTTTCATGATTTTGTGCCCATAAAGCTGCTTTTAATGCGCCATTGGCAAAGATAGAGCGTTCTTGTGCTGTATGTGAAAGAACAATGCGCTCATTGGAACCGGCAAAAATGACACTGTGTTCTCCAACAACTGTCCCACCACGTGAACAGGAAAAGCCAATGGTGCCTTTTTTGCGTTTACCTATATAACCATTGCGTTCGTTGACACACACATTTTTAAGCATAACATTGCGCCCTTCAGCTGCTGCTTGGCCAAGAAGAAGGGCTGTTCCAGAAGGGGCATCAACTTTGTTAGCGTGATGCATTTCATAAACTTCGATATCAAAATCATCGGCTTCTAATGCTTTAGCGGCTTTCTTTACAAGGTTGGCTAAAAGATTTATTCCAAGGCTCATATTTCCAGATTTGACAATAGTTGTATATTTCGCAAAATCTGCAATTTTTTCTTCTTCTGTTTTGCTAAATCCTGTGGTGCCAATAATATGGACAAGGCTTTTTTGAGCAGCGTAGTTAGCATAAAGAATACTGGCTTCTGGTTGTGAAAAATCTAAAATACCTTCTGTATTAGAAAAGGCATTTTCGGGATTGTCAGTGATACTAATCCCAAGAGAATCTGAACCAATTAATGCACTGGCATCTTTTCCTACAAACGGTGAGCCTTTACGTACAAGAACAGCACAAAGTTCTACATCTCTCCTCTGCTGGATTGCTGTAATGAGTTCACGTCCCATTCTTCCATTTGCACCAACAACTGTAAGGCGCATTTTTATCTCCTTATAATACTTTACTGTGCAGTATAGGCAAATTCTTGCCTTCTTTCCAATGGTTCTTTTTCTTTATAGAAAAATTTTTTTCCTGCTTTAATTTATCTTGTTGTGCTGTAAAATACTGTTGTTTAGAGCAAGTGATATAAGATCTACAAATTTAAATAGAGATGTTTTTCGTTGAGTGTGTGATGAATATTCCTAAGTAAGGTTTGCTTATGACACCTAAAGGAGATTGTGTATTACTTTACGCTTTTGTTTCTTTCGTTCTTTAAGGGGGGAGCGTTCTTCATGCAAAACAAGATCTCCCAAACAAAATACACCTATGTTGTCAATTCATGCGCTTTTCTTAAAGAAATATTTATCAATTCTTCTAAACTTATTTTATGATAGTGCTCGTGAGTGGTATCACGAGAGAGTATCCATGAATAATATAACATCTATTCTGCGCCACTATCTTTATGCTTCATAAATAGAGAAAATTAGCATTATCATACGTTTTGTAGCCTTTAATGTTTTAATAATTCTTGGCACTTAGGCATTTTCATTCTTTTCTTTAATATTCTTTCATTTACCAATTCCATTTGTGACGCATAAGAAAGCGATTTTGATTGTTTTAAATGTGATGAAGGTAATGAGAAAAAGGTATTTGGAATTGATGATTAAGGTAAAAAAAAACGATTATTTATCATTGTATATCAATATGTTATCCATAAATAAAATCACGTAAAAGGGGATAAAAACAAGGGGCTAACAAGAAGTTGGATTGTTTTCACACGAGAGTTGGTCGGATTCTTCATCTTTTAGGAAAGTCAGTTAAAAAAATTGTTATGTTGTAAAAACGCATGATGAGGATTTTTTTATTATAGAGCAAATAGTATATATGTTATGCAATGCGTTTTTTCATATATTGGGGAGACTTGAGGATAACATGCGTTAAGTATTGTTATTTTATTTGCCTAGCTTCTAATGATGCTACAGCTCTTGTATTTAAAGAGAGTCGTTAAAATGCTTTCTTAAATATTTTTTATTCCTGTGCTAATCTTTTTTTGTGACACGATAAGAAAGTGATTTTTGTGATTCAATTATAATGGGTTTTATTCTCTGTTTAATACGATCATAAATCAATGTATTATTATATTGTTTATACGCATGCATAAAAATTCATAAAACTATAAATATCCTTTAGATAAAATATCACTTTTATTTTTGTTTGTGAGAGAAGGCTAGAAATCAAGATCTGCATAGTGAGCACTTGCAACAATTCCGCGGACGCGATCTGTTAAAAGAGAACGAAAAGAAGGGCGTGATTTAATTCTCATATACCAGTCTTTGGCAGCAGGAGATTGTTCCCAGTCAATTTCCCCTAGAAAGTCAAGTACAGAAATAGAAGCTGCTGCTGCTAGATCTGCATAGGACAAGGCAGAACCGACTAAGCTATCGCGAGAGGCACAGAGCCAATTGAGATAGTTCATATGTGGTAAAATATTGGCACGTGCATTGCGTAAAATTTGTGAATTAGGAGCACCACCGCCGATGGCAAGTGGCATTTCACGTTTATGGATTCGTTCTCGTACGATATGGCGCGTTGCTTCATTTTCGAATTTATTTAAGAACCAGTCATTGAGACGGCGTACTTCCGCACGATCTAAAGGATTTTCTGGAAAGAGCTTATTTTCTTGTCGTAAACTTCCATGTGTTTCGTCTAAATATTCGCAGATAACAAGAGGACCTGATAATGGAACCTCGTGTTCATCGAGAAAAACAGGAACATGACCAGCGGGATTGAGGGCTAGAAATTCGTGTCTTCTTGCCCATTCATATTCTTCAATCAGTTGAGTGGTTACACCATATTCCCCAAGAATGAGGCGTATGAAGCGCGAGGCAGAGGATAGGGGAGAGTGAAAAAGTGTCAGCATAATTTACACTATCAAATAGAGTTGAAGAGAATTCTTTCAAGTAATCATTTTTATAAAGATGCTTGACTAGAAGTACAAGATCATTAGTAGCTGCTAGTAATTATAATTAATAAATTGCTAATGACTAGGAATTGTTCTCTTATGCGATGGTTTGCAAAATGGCAGCACGTAATTCTTCTAAACCGATAGCTTTTTCTGAAGAGGTTACAAGAAGCTCAGGATAAGCTGCTGGGCGTTTAAGAAGCTTTGTTTGTGTGCTCATAATTAATTTTTCCAAGGCATTTGATTTGATTTTATCGCTTTTTGTCAAAACAATGTGATAAGAAACAGCTGCTTTATCAAGGAGAGCAAGAACATCTTCATCATTATTTTTGATTCCGTGCCGTGAATCAATTAAGATATATACACGTTTTAACGTTGTGCGCCCCCGTAAATAGCTAAAAATCAAATTTGTCCACGCATCAACAAGATTTTTAGGAGCAGCAGCAAAACCATAACCAGGCATATCTACTAATGCTAGAGGGGGAAGGTCTCCTAGTTGCCCACTGAATCCATCGGGGACAAAATAATTAAGCTCTTGAGTCCGTCCTGGTGTATTTGAGGTACGTGCTAAGCTTTTTTGTTGGACGAGTGCGTTGATTAAAGATGATTTTCCAACATTGGAACGTCCTGCAAATGCAATTTCTGGTGGTCCTTCGGGGGGGAGAAAGCGTATTGCTGGTACACCACGAATAAAAATCCAATTGCGAGAAAAAATTCCAGAAAGGGAAGAATCTCTTGTCATTCATGCACTTCTTTTTTGGGTGATCTTCTCCAGATGGCTTTCAGATTATCAAAAAGCTCAATTTTAACTCCTTGGCGCTTCATCATGATACCTTGCTGAATGATTGATAATATATTGTTCCATGCCCAATAGATGACGAGACCAACAGGGAAAGAGGCGAGCATAAAAGTAAAGACAACAGGCATCCATGTGAATATCATCGCTTGGGTTTGGTCTTGAGGAGCAGGATTCATACGCATTTGTAAAAACATCGTTATTCCCATAATCAAAGGCCATGCACCAATCATAAGAAATGTTGGCGTTGTATATGGCAAGAGACCAAACAAGTTAAAAAGAGAAGTTGGGTCGGGTGCCGCTAAATCTTTAATCCAGCCAAAGAAAGGGGCATGGCGCATCTCAATAGTGATATAGAGAACTTTATAAAGAGCAAAGAATATTGGGAATTGAACCAACATTGGCCAACAGCCTGCAAGGGGATTTATTTTTTCGGTTTTATATAGATCTATTATTGCCTTTTGTTGTTTGGTTTGGTCATCGGGATACTTTTCTTTTATTTCTAGCAACCGCGGTTGTAAAAGCTTCATGCGTGCCATAGATTTATAAGATTTATTGGCTAGAGGGAAAAGAAGAGCTTTTAAGAGAACTGTGACAAGAAGGATGGCGATACCAAAATTCCCTGTTTGTTTATAAAGAATATCAATGAGGGAAAACATTGGTTTGGTGATGAAATCAAACCAGCCCCAATCAATTAAAAGAGCAAACTTTTTGATTTTTAGGTCATTTTGATAATTATTAATAATTTCAACTTGTTTTGCACCAGCAAAAAGACGATTTGTAACAGTTTTTGTTTCATTTGGGGCAATCGTTAAAAGCGACCCTAGCAAGTCAGACTGATAATGCGTTTGCAAACGATCAAAATAAATAAAACGGCTTGTATATTCTTTATTTTGCGGGGGAATAACTGCTACAGCCCAATATTTATCGGTAATACCAATCCAACCTCCTGTTACTTTGGAAAAAGTCATGCTTTTTTGCCCATTATCAGGATTTGGGTCAAGCTCTGCTAAGGTTTTATATTTTTCAGTTTTGAGCGAATCTCCTGCAATACCTATCATACCTTCATGAAGTAAATAGGTTGCATTTGTATGTTCTGGTGGTGCAGCACGTGCAACGCGGGCATAGGACGAGAGATGTATTGGTTGATCACTTTCATTGCTGATAGAATCCTCAATGGTAAACATGAAATGATTATCAACAGAAAGGGTCCGCCGGAAGATTTGTCCCTGTCCATTATTATAAATTAAAGTGATGGGTGTTGAAGGAGTCAGGATTGTATTGTTTCCCTCTATTTGCCATTTTGTATCCGATTGTGGCAAGGCTTTTGCTGGCAAAGACGCACTTGCAAAACCAAATTCAGCAAGGTAGGTCGTTTTGAAACCTTTAGGATTTAGCAAATCGATTTCCGGTGATTTTTTATCGACTGTTAAACGATATTTTTTGAGGTGAAGATCATCAAATTGTGCACCAACAAGATTAATAGAGCCTTCCAGTTCATTGGTTTTGATCGCAATACGCTCTGTTTTGTCCAATACAGCTTTCCGGATTTCAGGTGTCATGGGCTGTTCGATGATAGATGTAGCTTGATACGTTGAGGTATCGTCAGAAAAATCTGTCGTGGTAGTAGAAAGGGCTGATTGTTGTTTTGACAATTGCTGTGCGATGACTTGTTGTTTTTGTAACTTTGCTTGTTTGGGAGCAACATGAAGAAATTGCCATGCGATGAGCACTACGAAAGATAAGCCAATAGCGATAAAGAAATTGCGATTATATTCCATCCGTACACCCTTGTTGTTGTTGCTGATGTTTTATTTTTGGTTTTATTCGCCGATTTAATTCACTAATCAAGGATGTAAAAGGTGCATGTAACACATCACGGTACGCTACAATGACATAGTCTGTTCCTGCTTCCATGTGGTTTGTTACACCAACTCTCACGGCCTCACGCAAGCGCCTTTTAATACGATTACGTTTCACAGCATTACCGTTTTTACGGGTAACAGTGAAGCCTACACGTGCAAAAAGAGAATCTTTTCTTTCTGTTGTTTGTTCACGAGATTTAACTTCGAGCAAAAATAAAGGACCACGTCGTTTTTCTCCTGTACGGACAGCCAAAAAGTCTGCTCTTTTGCGAATACGGCAGGGATGTTTTTTCTTCATAAAAGAATATTTCGCAATTTCATTAAATGCCTGCAAGCAGACATTGTAGGTTCATAATAAAAGTTTCACAACGAAGAAACGATGAGCAATCCTCAACGGTTGTGAAAATTTAAATGGTTAAGCAGAAAGCCGCTTACGTCCACGAGCACGTCTTGCAGCAATAACTTTACGTCCTCCAGCTGTGGCCATGCGTGCACGAAACCCATGGCGGCGTTTACGGACAAGTTTAGAGGGTTGGTAAGTACGTTTCATTTATTTAAATACCGCGGAGTGCGGCCCTTCTTAATCTTCGTTTTATGAGTAGTTATGCGCGAGATAAACAATTTTATCCTATCATACGGCTGTTAACCCATAAGGAAAAATATAAAAAAAGTCAATCTTAGATTGTTTTTCTCTCTCTTGAAAGAATACAAAACACCTTATAACTATCTGTAACGCTTTTTTACAATACTGTAGGAGTGTTAGAAAATAACGATTGAATCTACAGAACATAAATAGCTAGGGCCTTAAAGAATTAAAGAAGGTGTGACTGATTACTGTATGCTCAATTTAAAATATCCTTTAAGATTAAGAGTTTTTTTCAGTTTTTGTTTTTACAAAATTTTTATCAGAATATTCATTAAAGTGGTTGTAGCACAAACGTGATTGATAGGATTTTATAGCAGATTTTATGTTTGAGCTTCTTTATTTTAAGGATGGTTTCATATTTTTAAAGAGATAAGAGATGTATACTTTATAATGCTGAGTAAAGTAGAAAATTATCAGGTGATGAACCTTGTAAGTATTTTTCGTTCTTATGCTTATATTTGCTGGTATTTTTATAGAGAGGAAAGAACATGGATCTTATCACAAGTGAGGCTGTCCGCAACGTATTACGTACAATCAAAGGACCAGATCTTGAAAGCGATATTGTGTCGTTGGGTCTTCTTTCAGAAATATTGATTGCTGATGGTAAGGTTTTCTTTTCCATTACAGTTCCTGATGGAGGTGTGCAAAAATGGGAATCATTGCGTCGTTCTGCTGAAAAGGTGGTATGTGCTTTGGAGGGAGTGAAATCTGCTGTTGTTACACTTACAGCAGAAAAAATAACAAAGACAGCACCTAGTCGAAGAGCAAATCTCTTACCGATCAAAATGCCCATAGAAGGTGTGCGGCATGTGATTGCTGTTGCTTCTGGAAAAGGAGGGGTCGGAAAATCTACGATGGCAATAAATATCGCCTTAGCTTTACAAGATTCTGGTTTCAAGACGGGGGTGATGGATGCTGATATTTATGGTCCTTCGTTGCCACGTTTGACAGGACTTGTTAATCAAAAACCACAGCTTATTGGAGAAAAAAAGATTCAACCTCTTGAAAAATTTGGACTTAAATTGATGTCGATGGGATTTTTGGTTGAGGAAGAAAAGCCGGTAGTATGGCGTGGTCCTATGGTTATGGCAGCTGTAACGCAATTGTTACGAGATGTTGTATGGGGGCCTCTGGACGTTTTAGTCGTTGATATGCCGCCCGGTACAGGGGATGCACAATTAACGCTTGCCCAACAGGTACAATTAACAGGTGCGTTGGTTGTCTCTACGCCCCAAGATCTTGCTTTAGTGGATGCACGTAAAGCAATAGAAATGTTCATGAAAGTTAATGTTCCTATTTTAGGACTCATTGAGAATATGAGTTATTTTATCGCTCCTGATACGGGAAAACGCTATGATATTTTTGGCTATGGTGGTGCACGGGCAGAAGCGGAACGTCGAGAAGTCCCTTTCTTAGCGGAAATACCGCTTGATGCAGCTTTACGATTTTCTTCAGATGAAGGAATCCCTATTTTTGTTGCTAAGCCTAGTGAAGAGCATGCTAAACTATATCGTAAAATTGTTGATCAAATAAAAAATCAACTCTTTTGAATGGGGGGGTTATAAGAGAGTTTATTAAAACACAATCATGAAAGACATAAAAATAGTCGCTTCTTTGTAAGAGGAAGTTTTAATGTGTGAATGGAGTATATAGGTTAAATAAACAAAAAATTATTCATGCGTTTGGATAACCTGAAGGGGAACAAAATTGAAGAGCTAGAGCTGTGAGGTAGAAAAAAATATTGGACTTGAGGCAAAAAGAAGAAGACCGAAAATAAAAATAATTTAGAAAAATTGTAAAAGGTTGTAAAAAATATTTTAATAATCAATTTTTTCATAAAAAAGCATTTTTTGATGTGAGTTTTCTTGATATACATCTTCAACATTTAGTTTTTTCTTATTGAGATGATAAAAATATTGGTCAAGTCTTTTTAGAAGCATTCATTTTTTGCAAAGTAGCTTCAAGAGCCATTGTTAAAGCATTCTTTCCCCCTTGTTGAGAAAAGTAATTTGACAAAAATTCATTTGTTCCACCCTTTGTTGAAAACTCTTTTTCAAGCAGTGCAAAATCGAGAGATACAGAACGATCCGTTGCTATAGTTTTACGCATTTCATCTGTAAGATTTCCAAACATCATGGTAAGGAATTCTGCTGATTGTTGTTTTTTTAACCCTTGTGTTATAAACCATTGATGGGCAGTTTTTATAAAATTAAAATATACTCCCATAAGTGAACCAGCTGTCATAAAAAGATTAAACTGCTCTTCCTTATCCAGCACCAATGTGCCCCCCAATGCATCAAATAAAGTGCGCAAAAAGGGATGATTGGGATAGATTGGTGTCAAATTTTTGCATTCTGCAACAAAAGGTAATGGAACAGCACGATAAACTTTATGATTAATCCACTCTTCTATTTCTGCTGCTTTTGCCATAGCAAGTACGGAAATAACCAGCTGTTCTGGACGAAAACAAAGAGAGCGCAAAACGTCTTCTGCAATTTGATTGGGCAAGCAAAGAAAAACACAATCACTAACATCGAGCAACGCTTGGTTATTTTCAGCAATCATAACTTTATCATAAGTGCGTGAAAGGCGCTTTGCTGTTTGTGCATTGCGAGGCGAAACAATAATGGAAGAAACATCAAAGTTGCTTGTCATTAAGCCATTCACCATTGAAGCACTGATTGTACCCGTTCCCAAAAAGCCAAGTCTCATTATCTATTTCTCAGTTTCATATTTTAAAAGGAATTTCAATCAACATCTCAGGTGTTTTAACTAACATAAACGCTAATTGAAGAAGCAACACATAACATAGCAAGAATAATCAAAACCAAATAGATTTTGGGCTTGTCAAAGAGAACGGCAAAAGCAGAAAACCAACCAACAACAGCTGCGGCTAATGCAAATAAAAAACCTGGTTTATTCATAAGCACAATATGCATTGCCATTAAACCACCAATAATTAGCGCTCCAAAAATGATGAGCAAACCTGTTGCAAACTTTTCATAATCATCCATATTTCGCTCCTTATAGCGCTCAATTATTACACACTTTTTAACGCATATGCACATAAAAACGAAATGTTTTTTATTGAATATGGTTAAAACGGGGGGCCGTTTATTGATCAGATGTAAAAAATGCAGGGATATGCTGTGGCCAACGCCAAGGTAAAATTGCAATTAAATCAAAGCGTACAGACAAAAGGGCATAATCTTTTTGCCGTGCGAGCCAAATATCGGCAGCTGCCTCAATTCGCTTTTCATTCATTCGGGAAACCGCTTCCATTGCTTCAGCCAACGTTGAACGTGCTTTAACTTCAACGATTAACACAAGATTTCCGCGTCGTGCAATTAAATCAATTTCTCCACATTTTGTTTTAAAACGCCTTTCGGCAATGTGAAACCCTTTGCAACGTAGCCACAAAGCTGCCAATTTTTCTGCACGAACCCCTCGATAAAAAGACTTTTGTCTGCGTTTTTTTTGTATCATTTTACGCATTTTTTAAAAAGATTAATCGCTGAAAAAGTTCCTGCTTTTTAAAACCGGTTTTTTTTGCAACAAAAGCTGCCGCTTGAGCAGCAGAATGTGTCCGTGCGCGTTCTAATAGCATTTCATCAATTTCTTGATCACTTATCACATTTAAAGAAGAAGATGATTCTCCAACAAGGACAACAATTTCCCCACGAATATGTGCTTGTTTTCTGTAATTTTCTAACAAATTTCCCAAATTGGAAACATCTACTGTTTCAAACTTTTTTGTTAATTCACGACAAATGGCAGCAGGTCGATCAGCCGAAAAAAGAGTGACCATATCCTGTAAAGTTTCAACAAGACGATGCGGTGATTCATAAAAAATCAAAGTTGCTGGAATCTCTTTTAATTGTTCCAACCGTTTTCGGCGCTGTAGCTTTCGTGCACTCAAAAAACCTGCAAAAAAAAAGCTATCAGTAGGAAGCCCTGTCGGTATAAGAGCGGCTAAAAGAGCGGATGCTCCAGGAATAGGAATAATTTTATGACCAGCTTTACGGGCCTCTTCCACCAATCGAAATCCAGGATCAGAAATAAGTGGTGTTCCGGCATCTGAAACAAGTGCTACTGTTTTGTTTTCTGCTAAAGCCGCTAAGAGCTTCGGACCCGCTTTTTGCGCATTATATTCATGATAGAGAAAAGGTTTTTTTTGAATACCGTAACGTTCCAACAAAACACGTGTTACTCGCGTATCCTCACACGCTAAAATATCAATTCCTGCAAGTACTTGCAAAGCACGAAGCGTAATATCTGCAAGATTTCCGATAGGTGTTGCCACAAGATAAAGCCCTGATTCTATAACGGGTGCAGAATAAGCATGCGCACCTATAAAATATGCTTTTTCACACATGCTCTTTTCTTTTCATTAAATTCTCCTCACCACAAGATTTTTATCCATACTCATAAGCCATTTTAGCTCATTTTTTACCAGCACATTTTTTATCATTACAAAGGCTTACCTTATTCGAATAATCGATTACACTACAATAAGATAATTTCATATTTAATATCTTAATTTAACATTATTATCTATTTTGATCCGCGTTATTTTTTCCAGTAAAACAAATTCCAAATGTAACCAATATTCTATCTACCCCATGATTTTCTATAAAGTTTTTCCTTCGAGAACCAAAAAACAATTTTACCCAATGTTATAATCTCATGCTTGTTTGTGCTCTTTTAAAAGCTAAGCTTTTTAGATTATTTCCATAACGCCGATTTTTCAAATATTCTATTGATATCCAAACTGTTTTTCTGAGCAAATGTAAACAGCCCCTTTTGAAACACATACAGTTAACTGGCAGCTGACTTGATCAAATATAAGCTCTTATCAGCAAAATACTTTATTTTTTCATATTCTCTACAGCTTTAACAGTATACAGTATAATGAGTACCTTAGAAAAGTTTAAGGCTAAATTTTATCTTAAACATTTGATTTATAATAGAAAATTTATTATTTTGCCTATTAATTAGGAGCTTTAAATATCGTAACATTATCTCAGCTCTTCTTATAGTCAATTAATCAAAATCATTTTTGTGCATCTTGAAACCTCCTTAAAACAAAGATTATCGCCTCATTGGAGATCGCAGAGAAAATAATGCTGTTAGCTTGTACTTTTTATTTCATAAATATGGAACTGTTCGTTCACAGGATTGCGTTATACCTTTTTCGGATAGTGTCGCAAAATTATTGTTTGATATGAGAGCTATCTCTTAAAAACAAGCCCATGACTGAACAACACAAGTCTGCTTTAATTTTGGATACCTTATTTTTTCTGAAGGATATGCTCCCATAAAAAAACGTAAGTAATAAAAGCGGGGACAATACGTTATCTCTTCTTTTTAGAGGATATTGTGATGCTTTTGAAAGTTTTAAAACCGAATGGACAGATGATAGTAAAGAGGAAAACAGTTTTTTCCTTTCAGATTTGATGTTCTTGCTAAATGAAGCTGTATTTTCGTTTCAGAGATTACTCAAATAGAATATGCAATATTTTTGCTCTAGCTACAAAAGCTGGAACGGCGTGCAGAGCTTTCATTCACCTTAATCTTTCTTTTAAATATACCACTTGTGTTCAATTTGGATGTTGATTTACAAGCAATAGCGAAAGCACAAGCTTTATAAAAAAAACAACTCTATAAAACGCGTCATAGAGTGGTCATGAAAGCTATTTTGTTTTTTATCAGGTGTTTTGCTAATAGCGATAGTCTCCATGGCTTGGCATCTGCTTATTCTTACGGTATTTGTACACATTCATTGCAGTATATTGGTAAGGTTAGATGCAAGGCGATTATCCTTGATGCAAAAATAAAAGGTTAATGTGAGATTAAAGATTTTTTCGTGTCATTATCAGTAGAAACATTATAAAGGGCTTGAACAAGCATGCTCTTTATCTCTTTATCTCACAATGTTTTTTCTACATTCATTCGTGGTTTTTCTTGAGTGAGCATTACTTGGCAAGTGCAGGAGAAAAAATAAACTTGAATTGTACCTCCGTAGGTTTTGCTCTTGGCTAGTTAAAACGACTGATGTTTCTTATGAGAGGGCTAAAAGCATTTTGGATCATATGGGAGAGGGGGTAAAGTAGAACGGGCTTATTTTCCTTCAGGTTTTCGAGAACCGCGGCTGTTCCTTTATCGCAGAATTGTCAAGAATATATTTATTATTGTTTTGTCATTTAAATAAAAAAATTTTGATAAAAATATGTTATGTTTTTCTATTGAAAAAATTCATGCGGTGAAGAGAGTATTTTATATGAGAATAGAGTTCTTTTTACATTGTGAAAGAACGTATGCAGGAAGGTGATTGATAGATTTCTGATCTGAGGGAAATATTTTTATCCATTGCGTTTTGTATATTTCAATTTTAGGAAAATGAACAATGATTATACATTGGGGAATTACATATTGGGATAGAAGGGGCCCTCATTGCCTTGCGGACAGATCCAAGTGATATTTTGGTTTGGATCTTTGATATCGCATGTTTTACAATGTATGCAATTTGAAGCGTTTATCATATAAGTCAGATGATCATTATCCTCTAGCCACTCGTAGACAGCGGCGGGACAATAGCGTGTAGAGGGTCCTCCATAGATTGCATATTCAGAGTCCTTTTGCTTTTTTAATGAGGCTATTTTTAAATGACAAGGTTGATTTTCTTCATGATGCGTATTGGAAAGGGCAACACTTGAAAGGCGATCAAAGGTTACAACGCCATCTGGTTTTGGGTAAGAAATGGGTTGAAATTTTTCTGCTGGTTCAAGGCATGCATAATCTTCCTTTCCGTGGGAGAGTGTTTTAAATAAGGAAAATCCGAACAGTTGTTGCCACCACATATCAAAACCAGCAAGTTTAATTCCATATTTTGTCCCATATTTTGCCCAGAGCGGTTTGGCATTTCGCACTTTATAAAGATCTTTGCCAATGAGCCCTTTTCGCCACTGTTCTTCGATTTCTTTAACCTCATCATGGGCACGCCCTTGTGCAAGAGCGGTAGCCATTTTATCGGCAGCTAATATGCCAGATAAGATGGCATTGTGTGATCCTTTGATACGAGGAACATTGACAAATCCAGCAGAACAGCCAATAAGCGCCCCACCAGGAAAGGTGAGTTTTGGTACAGATTGCCAACCTCCTTCGCTGATAACACGTGCACCATAGGAAAGACGTTTTGCGCCTTTAAAGATTTTATAGAGTTTTGGATGTGTTTTAAAACGTTGAAATTCTTCAAAGGGAGAAAGATAAGGATTTTTGTAATCTAAGTGCACAACAAAACCGACAGAAATGATATTGTTTTCTTGGTGATAAATAAAGCCACCGCCACCGGTATTATTGTCTAGGGGCCAACCAGTGAAATGTTGTACTAAACCGCGTTGGTGTTTGTTGGGGGCAATTTCCCAGAGCTCCTTGAGACCAAGACCAAATTTTTGTGGTTCTCGATTTTTGCTAAGATTAAAATGTTGTATCAGTTGTTTTGCAATTGAGCCGCGTGCTCCTTCCGCAATCAGAGTATATTTTGCCAATAAAGCCATCCCAGGCATATAATTTTTTCCAGGGGTTCCATCTTTGTTAAGCCCCATATCACCGGTGAGAACACCAATGATAGCTCCGTTATCTTTTTGGATGATGGGTTCTGTTGCTGCAAAACCAGGATAGATTTCAACACCCAACGCTTCAGCTTTTTTGCTTAGCCAGCGGCAGACGCTCCCAAGCGAAACGATATAACATCCGTTATTTGATAAGATTTTAGGGTGCAAAATATTGGGAAATACTGTGGACTTTTGAGGCTTTAGAAAAAAAAATTGGTCTTGTGTGACAGGGGTTGTGAAGGGATGGTCGTTATCATTTCGCCATTCTGGTAAGAGTGTGTCGATACCAATGGGGTCAACAACTGCGCCAGAGAGAATATGTGCACCAACTTCGGTTCCTTTTTCAACAATTGTGACAGAAAGCTCAGGATTAATTTGTTTAAAACGAATTGCGGCAGAAAGCCCTGCAGGTCCTGCTCCGACAATGACTATGTCAAACTCCATACTTTCACGTTGGTCATGCAGAGGTGCTTTCATGGCTTATAAAGCTTTCTCCAATTCTGGAATAATTTGGTGGAGATCACCTACAAGGGTGTAATCGGCAATTTGCATGATGGGAGCTTCTTCATCTTTATTAATGGCAACAATAATTTGTGCATCCATTATACCGGCTACATGCTGGATTGCACCGGAAATGCCAACGGCGATATAGAGTTCAGGGGCAACGACTTTTCCTGTTTGTCCAATTTGCCAATCATTGGGAGCATAGCCTGCATCCACTGCTGCGCGGCTGGCACCTAAAGCAGCATTTAATTTGTTTGCAAGAGGAAGAAGCAGGGCCATAAATTTCTCTTGAGAACCAAGACCACGCCCGCCTGATATAATAACACGTGCTGAGGTGAGCTCAGGACGATCACTTTTGTTTGTCTCTGCTTTTACGAAAGAAGAAAGATTTGGATTGGGAGCTGGTGTTATTGTTTTAATGGGAGCAGAATTATTTTGGGAAGGTGTTGGGGTGAAAGAAGCGGTGCGAACTGTTATAATCTTTTTATAATCATTGGTGCGTACAGTTTCAAATGCATTGCCTGCATAAATTGGTCGTTTGAAGGTATTGGGTGAAAGAATGGCGGTAATATCTGAAATTTGCATAAGATCAAGAAGAGCTGCTACGCGCGGCATCACATTTTTCCCAGTACTGCTGGATGCTGCCATGATCACATCATAATCCTTTGCTAACATGAGAATTGTATCTGACATAGGCTCGGCAAGTTGATGGGCTAAATAGTCTGCTTTTGCAATAAGAACTTTCCGCACACCATTAAGTTTAGCACTATTTTCCGCTATCGTTTGAATTTTTTCTCCGCAAACCAGAATATCGATATCATTACTGAGTACGCGTGCAGCGGTGAGTGCTTTTGCTGTTTCTTCTGTATTATGATCGGCCAATAAAAGAATTGCCATAAGTTTTTGCCCTTTTATGTGAGTGTTGCTTTTACTCTAGTGGTGAGAATATTAAATGCAGTTCTTCTGTTTTAAGGCTCTGACAAGTTCTACTACATTTGCCACTTTTATACCGGATTGACGGGGTTTTGGCTCTTCAACGCTTAAAATTGTTAAGCGTGCTTTCGTATCGACGCCAAGATCAGTAAGAGATTTTTGTTCAATGATTTTCTTTTTTGCTTTCATGATATTGGGGAGAGAGGTGTAACGCGGTTCATTGAGCCGTAGATCGGCGGTCATAACCATGGGAAGGGGAAGACAAAGGGTTTGTGTTCCATTATCAACTTCACGAGTAACTGTAGCATGCCCATTTTCTATGTTAAGATGTGAGGCAAAAGTTGCTTGTCCCCACCCAAGAAGAGCAGCGAGCATTTGTCCTGTTTGGTTGCTATCGTCATCAATTGCTTGTTTTCCTAAAAAGACCATGTCGGGTTTTTCTTCATCAACAATGGTTTTGAGAATCTTAGCAATTGCTAAGGGTTCAAGTGTTTGATCCGTTGTGACAAGAAGTGCGCGATCAGCTCCCATTGCAAGTCCTGTTCGTAGAGTTTCTTGAGCTGCTTCTGGGCCAATTGAAACAAGAAGAACTTCTGAAATTTTACCGGATTCTTTTTGGCGAACGGCCTCCTCCACGGCTATCTCATCAAAAGGATTCATAGACATTTTTACGTGAGACAGATCAACGCCTGTATTATCCGGTTTGACGCGTATCTTGATGTTATAATCAACAACACGTTTGACAGCGACAATTATCTTCATAATGATCCTCTTTGTTTGTATGTTACAAGTTTATAGCAATACTCATAAGAAACCAAATTGTTTAGAATGAAGTCTCAATTTATAACTTGTGTTCTCTTTCGTATAAGCTTTTTTATGTTTACTTGTACTTTCTCGTCGTCATTTTCAATCTTCATATTTTTGCATTGCCATAATTGCCTTATTTGCTTGAATAAAAAGTAAAAAAATCAAACTGTCTTGTGAGAATATTCTTTTTTAGTTTCTTATGCTTTGTTTATGATGGTGCAATAGGTCCTTTATGCAATGAAAAATTAAGTGAAAAAGATAAAAATGGGGGAATGATTTTGCTCTTCAAATCTTGAAGACAGAAAAATTAAAGATCTTTCTTTCAAATATTTTAGATAAAGATTGGGGAAAATATTTCTAACAAAAAAGTTTTTGGAAGTTCTTAAAGCTCTATTTACTAAAATAGAGCACACTTTCTCATCATTTGTTGCGATTCTTTTCAAAAAGGTTAATGAGGGGTAGGCGTTTGTGAATACGAAGGGTCATACGATCGACCAGGCGACCAAACAGGTTAGGAACGATAAAGTCTTTTCTTTTGTTGAACAGAAAGAGAGAATGGATACTTCTGTAGAAGTAACGATGTCGGATATTGCTCAAAAATTACGCACCGTTTATGCGCAAATGCAAATGAAGCATTCGCCTCGTTCTTTAATGCAGCAGAATTCGGTAGAAGAGCATTTTAAATCTTACTTAGATGATATTAGTCGGGCCATTTTGGCTGAACATTATATACGTCGTCAAAGAGAAAAAAAGCTTTTCCAGTCTTTAGAGCAGATTAAAACAATTGTTCAAAGTTTGCAGAGTGAAAAAAAAAGCTTAGAAGAAGCAGCGGTAACACGACGGGTGTCTCGTTCAAAATCACCTGATTCTGTTATACAAAAACTTGCTCACATGGAATGTGAGGGAAATCAAGAACACTTATTACTTCAAAAGGTGCGAAATTTTTCGAAAGAAAACAGCATAATTTCACTCCAAACAAATGTTGAAAATACGTTGCAGCAAGAAAATAGAAGCCCTTTGCCCAGTGATGCTCTGAAATCTTCTTTTAAAAAGGTTGAGGGAGTAGTGAAGCATGCTGTGATAGAAGAAAAAGGTATGATGGGTGCTCAGGCATCTAATCATTGCATTGAGAATGATTTTTCTTCTTTAAGGACGCAGTCTCGGGAACATGTCTCGTTTTTATCTTATTTGGTAAAAAAAGGTGTTCTTTGTTTTTTAACCGTTGCATTTGTGGTAGCGATAACGTTATGTTTTTATAGCTTTTTAAAAGGAGCTCGTTTTTTTTAATTTTTATGATGTTGATGTTAATAGATGTGAAATGTATTGCGCATTCATGTTTGTGCGGAAGCTATAGCAACTAAAATTATCCTTTTAAACACGCAACAGAGATTATTGGAAAAGAGGATAATTGGAGAAGGATTCTCTAATTGTAAAAAAACCTCAAATTATCTTGAAGGTTCTGTAAGTGAGTATTTATTTACCAATTGCTGAAATGTCACTCAATATGCTGATCTTGATTGGTATGGGAGTCGTTGCTGGTTTTTTTTCAGGACTTTTTGGAATCGGTGGTGGGTTTCTCATCACGCCGTTATTGATTTTTTATAATATTCCTCCTGCTATTGCTGTTGGAACAGGTGCTAACCAGATGATTGCTTCATCTGTAACAGGAGCAATTACACATTTTAGAAGACGTACGCTCGATATTAAACTTGGTATTCTTTTGGCGATTGGAGGAGGGATTGGTTCTTTAATCGGGATTCAGGTTTTCTCTGTTTTGAAAAAGTTAGGTCAATTAGACTTAATGATTTCGCTTCTTTATGTGATTCTTCTTGGAAGTGTAGGAAGCTTGATGATCGTTGAAAGTTGGTA
The DNA here is from genome assembly GCF_042195705.1 of Bartonella sp. AP72JLCBS. NCBI lineage: Bacteria > Pseudomonadati > Pseudomonadota > Alphaproteobacteria > Hyphomicrobiales > Bartonellaceae > Bartonella > Bartonella sp. AP72JLCBS. Next base: position 98,473 of record NZ_JBHIOU010000002.1, read on the forward strand.
TGATATGATGCGCAAGCGTAAGGCAGGAAAAGCCAATATTCGTCTTGCTGGTCGACATAATTGGATTCATCGCTTACCCTTAAAAATGCGTTTTCGGACATCTAGGATATATGTTAGCATTATTCCAGTTTTAGGGATTGGTCTCATTGTGGGGTTGTTGTCTTCTATTATGGGAATTGGTGGGGGGTTCTTTATGATACCAGCATTGATTTATCTTCTGCGTGTTCCAACCAGTGTGGTGATTGGGACTTCACTTTTTCAGATTACATTTGTGTCTTCTTTCACGACAGTTTTGCAAAGTATGACTAATCAGTCCGTTGATATTGTCTTGGCTTTTTTGTTAATGCTTGGAGGAAGTATTGGTGCGCAATATGGAACACGGGTTGGACGGAAGTTAAAGGCTGAACAATTGCGTATGGCACTTGCATTTTTAGTGTTGATTGTGTGTATGCGTCTTGCTTTTCAATTATTTATACGCCCTGATAATCTTTTCTCTCTGGATATTCTTATGAGATAAAAATGGGTAGATTATTTTCTTTATACATCATTACAGGTTGCTTTTGTTTTATTTCTTTTTCTACATGGTCACATGTTGGGACGCCAGCTACATTCATTGATCAAGTTGACCACGAAACTGTCCAAATTATTGTAACAACGAATACGATTACTGTGGATGCAAATTTTGCTGGTCGTGATCTTTATATTGCTGGTGTTTTAGAAAATATTGATCCGTTATATTCTCGACAGAACCGTTATGATATTGTTGTAAGCTTAGAGGGACAAGATCGGACAATGGTGATGCGAGAAAAAAAACGCAATGCCGGTGTATGGGTCAATACAGATTCTCTTATTTTTAAAAAGGTTCCTCTTTTTTACTCTATGGTCACAACACGTGAAATTGACGATATTACGAGCATTGAAGATTATAAACGCTTAGGGTTAGGATTACTCTATTTGCCATTGCAGACGGATGAACAAGATCAGAAAAAAATACAAATCTTTCGCGATGAACTTATAAAATTACAAAAAGCTAAAAGCCTTTATTATGAGGAAGTGGGTGGGGTTCGTTTTGGTTCTGACACACTTTTCACAGCGCATTTTCGTTTGCCAGCAAATATCCCAGTTGGACATTATAAAGTTCGTGCTTATCTTTTTCGTGATGGACAGTTTATTGATAGTGCTACAACGACTCTTGAAATTGTTAAAGCACATATCACCTATACAATTTTTTATGCAGCGCACAAGTATCGTTTTTTATATGGTATTGTTGCAGTGATTATTGCTATTACTACAGGATTTTTGTGTCGTTTGATTTTTCGAAAAGATTAACGCAAGGAAAATGTTAAGGCTTTTATTTTTTATGAAAAATTCGTAAGATAAGAAAAATAGGCACAACAACAATAGCTCCTGTCATAGTTATATGGAAGAAATTTGTAAGCGTTATAAATCCTGCTTCCCATAGTGATTGAAAAAAATCTACTATTTTTTGTATGAGGTTTCGAGGTGTCCATCCCAAAAAATTCATTACGATGCCAATGAAGAATGAAAGAATAAGCAATTTTAGACTAACGCGGCGTGATTTTCCTCCAAGAAACGCATGAAAAGAATCTAATAATTTTTTTTTTCGCTTCATTTTAATATACTTTCAAAGATCGTGTTTTTTATTGTATTATCATGGTACAGCGATGTTATTATCATAAAGGAAAAACATTTTTTTATTTTTTCTTACTTTTTGAGTTTATCACCTTAGTCTGGTTAACGGTGCTGGTTTTTGAAATATACACATGTTTTATTGCATTTTTTGCGATATTTTCATGGCGCTTCTTTTATTAAATGAAGGGATATCCTTTCGTCTCGAGAATTTGTAGAGAAATTTTATAACGTTTCAGCATTTCTTATCAGAGTGAGAGTTCTAGTATATTGAAGATTTTGTAACGAACTTATTATTGTCGTGTATAGAAATAATATTTCAAGACAGTTTACTTAAAAAAAGACTATCTATTCTAATAAGGGTATGCTTATATAGGTATTATATTTAGATATTTCAACCTTAGTGCATTGAAAAGATCTTTTTTTCTGAAAAAATGTAAGCAATGAATTGAGTGTTGTTAAAGGAGCAAAGATATTAAAAATACGATGTGGAAAAAAGTTTTGTTATGTGTGGGTGCGTAAAGGAATATCAGGGGGAGCCTATGCTCCTTTTATTTAGAAATAAAATATAATTTAAAAGCTGTTATTTGGCAGAGGATTATGGAAAAATTCAAAATTCCTCTTGTAGGGGGAGGAGGTCATGTCGGTTGATGGGTGAATTTTCCTGTTTTGTTAAAATGTCAAATTGTTAGTAGAGCTCTTTGTTATTAAGGCGCTTAAGCTAACAAAGAAGAGTCTTTTGATGGCATAAAAAGGCGAGAGGAAAGAAGAGACAAGCTTACCCGACAAAAGAGAGAAAATAGTGGTTTTATAGTCTTCAATCGTAGGCGTTATGACATCATGAATAGGCTCTGTTATGGGGGAGCATTCATTGTATGTCAGAGTGTTTGTTGTTGCATGTTTTGGTTTGTCTTGGCTTATAGCCATGGGTAGAAGTCCGTGGTTGGTAAGTGGTGTTGTTTGAAGGTTTTAATAATACTTTGTTTGAGGCGCTTATGGATCATCTAACCTTATTATTAAGCATGTGCTTGTTGTGTGGGAAATTTATATAGTAAACTTTAAAAGGAAAAGTCTATGAACTTGAAGAAAAAAATATTACAAAATAGCAGCTCTCTTGTTTCTGCTTTTATAGCTTTGGCGATGGTTGCACAACAAGTTTCAGCAAAAACACCCGCTGATACCCTTGTGATGGCTTGGAATCTTGATGCAATTAGTACGTTTGATCCCGCACAACTTAATGATGTTTATGGAAGTGAAATTGTTCGCAATGTTTGTGATAATTTGGTCGTTTCTGCTACAGATGATGCGGCTAAAATGGTTCCCGCTTTAGCGAAGAGCTGGGATGTTTCAGGTGATGATCACAGTACGGTGATTACTTTTCATTTACGTGATGGTTTGAAGTTTAATGATGGTCGATCAGCCAATGCTAATGATCTTCTTTGGAGTATGAAGCGGATTGTCAAATTGAAGATGGGTAATGCGGCAATTTTTAATGAATATGGAATTACAGAGCAAAATGTTGATGATGCTTTGCAAGCCCCAGATAAGAAAACAGTGGTGATGAAATTTGATAAGCCTTATCCAGCAGAGCTCATTCTTAATAATATTGTTGCAAGTCCGGCAACAGCTTTGCTTGATCGTCAGACAATTATGAAGCATGAAAAAGATGGCGATTTTGGAAATCAGTATTTGAAAAGTCATGCTGCTTGTGTTGGTCCTTATCAGTTAAAAAGTTGGCGCTCTGGAGAAGCTCTTTTGTTGCGTGCAAGCTCTCACTATTGGGGACAAGCGCCTAAACTGAAGCAGATTTTAATTCGCCATGTTGCAGAGCCCGGAACACAACGTTTGTTGTTGCAAAAGCACGATATTGATGTTGCTCGTGATTTGACACCTGAAGATCTTGCAGATCTGCAAAAAACAACAGATGTTAAAATCGAAGAAGTGTTAGAACCAACTATGATGTACTGGGGATTCAATACGACGAATCCTATTTTTGCTAAGGAAAAAGTACGTTTGGCGATGCGTTATCTCATAGATTATGAAGGTCTTGGCAAGAAGCTTCTCAAAGGTGTTGGTGTTCCACGGGCCAGTTTTATTCCTCTTGGCAACTTTGGGGCTTTAGATGAAAAAGAAGGGCAACCCTTTAAACTTGATATTGCAAAAGCTAAGCAGCTTTTAGCAGAAGCTGGTTATCCGAATGGGTTTGAGGCAAATTTTCTCGTATCAAATGCTCCTTATAGGGTGTTAGTTGCTCAGTCACTCCAAGATAGTGCCGCAAAGGCGGGGGTGCGTCTTAAAATTGAACGGATGGCCGGTACACAGTTGTTTTCTAAACTTTATGCACGGGCTTTTGATACGATTTTTGTCGGATGGAATAATGATTCTGCGGATCCTCATACTATGGCTTCACGTCTTGTTTATAATCCAGATAATCGGCTTGAGGCAAAAAATACCGCCTATCCTAGTTGGCAATATGGGTATTTGGATGAAACGATGAATCAAAAGGTTCAGGATGCATTGTTTCAAAAAGATCCGCAAAAACGGGCACAACTCTATGCTGATTTACAACGTGAATTGATGCAAAAAGGACCTTATGCGTTTATCTTTCAGAAATATACTGTTATCGCGATGACGCCTGATATCAAAAAGTGGGTTTGGAATAGTGCGCCACATATTTTTTATAGTAAAATTGAAAAATAAGAGTGTCTTCAATGCTGTTCAATAGATAAAGGGCATCGTCATGATATATTCGGCGTATTGTATAAATTTTAAGCTTTGCAATGCGCCGAAGATCATAGGTAATGCGTGATATATTGTTGAATGTCTTTTCAAGACATTCGTTTAAAGATATTTTTCATTCTCATTAGAGGTGTATTTAAGTGGATGTTAAGATCGATATTTCAATTTTTCTGAATTAGAAAGTGGTCAATTTATTTGTTAAAAAACTGAGTATAACATAAAGAAACGAAGTGTAACAAATATCGCGGAATTTAGTGGTGCTAAAGGTGCAAAGGTTTTGCGATGTTGAAGGAAAGTTTTGTTATGGGGGTACACAAGGGATATCAGTTTTTTATGGTGTTTATATTTTCTTTTGCTTTGAAAGATGATGAGATGTCATTTGGAGGGTGTTATTTTACGGGGAGTGATGAAAAAATTAAATTTTCTTTTGAAGAAGGAATAAAAGTCGTTGCATTTGGCAAACTAACGAATTTTTCTGTTTTATCAAATCGTCAAATTGTTATGAAGGCTCGTTGTTATTAAGGTACTTGAGCTAAAAGGGGTAGTGCTTTGATGGTATAGAAAACGCCGGAAGAAATACGAGACAAGCTTGCTTAACAAGATAGAAAAAATACAGGTTTTATAGTCTTCAATAGTAGGCGTTATGATATCGTGATTAAGCTCTGTTGTTGGTGAGCATTCATTGTATATTAGAGTGTTTTCCTTTGTATGTTTTAGTTTGGCTTATAAGTGTAGACAAGAGGAGTCATTGGCAAGAGGTGCTTGTTCTTGAAGATTTTAAAGTTTGGTCTTTAGGAGTCTATCGTTCGTCTAAACTTAAATTAAGCACGTTTTGCTGCATGGAGAATTTATACAATAAACGTAAAAAGGAAAATTCTATGAAAGTGAAAAGAAAAATATTGAAAAAGGGCAGTTCTTTTGTTTCTGCTGTTCTTGCAATGGGGATGTTTGTGCAACAAGTTTCAGCAAAAACACCCGCCGATACGCTTGTGATGGCTTGGAATCTCGATCCAATAAATACATTTGACCCTGCACAACTTAATGACCGTTATGGAATTGAAGTGGTTAACAATATTTGTGATAATTTAGTCGTTTCTGCTACAGATGATGCGGCTAAAATGGTTCCCTCGTTAGCGAAGAGCTGGGATGTTTCAAGTGATGATCAGAGTACGGTGATTACTTTTCACTTGCGTGATGGTTTAAAGTTTTATGATGGTCGTCCTGCGAATGCCAATGATCTTGTTTGGGGTATGAAGCGGGTTGTCAAATTGAAATTGTCTAATGCAGCAACATTTAATGAATATGGGATTACAGAACAAAACGTTGATGAGGCTTTTCAAGCACCGGATGACAAAACGGTGGTGATGAAATTTGATAAACCTTATCCAGCAGAGCTCATTCTTAGCAATATTTCCACTAATCGCACTACTGCCTTGCTTGATCGTGAGACACTCATGAAAAACGAACAAGATGGCGATATGGGAAACCGATATTTGGCCAGTCATTCTGCTTGTGTTGGTCCTTATCAGCTAGAGAGTTGGCGCCCTGGAGAAGGAATTTTGTTGCGTGCAAGCTCCAATTATTGGGGGGAGGCGCCTAAATTGAAGAAGATTTTAATTCGCCATGTCGCGGAGCCTGGAACGCAACGTTTATTATTGGAAAAACATGATATCGATGTTGCACGTAATCTGATGCCAGAGGATTTGGCAGATCTCCAAGCAACAACGGATATTAAAGTTGAAAAAGTGTTGGCGCCCTCCATGATCATATGGGGATTTAATGCGACAAACCCTATTTTTGCCAATGAAAAAGTGCGTTTGGCGATGCGTTATCTTATTGACTATGAAGGACTCGGTAAGACTCTTCTCAAAGATGTTGGTATTCCACGTGCAAGTTTTATTCCTCTTGGTAATCTTGGAGCTTTGGATGAAAAAGAGGGACAACCCTTTAAACTTGATCTCCAAAAAGCAAAGCAACTTTTAACGGAAGCCGGTTATCCGGATGGTTTTGAGGCCAGTATTTTTGCCGGTGCCTCTCCTTATCCTTTTGCTTTGCCTATTGCTCAGTCTCTCCAAGACAATGCAAAAAAAGTTGGAGTACGTTTTAAAATTGAACGTTTTGTAGGTACGCAGTTGTTTTCAAAATTTTATGCGCGTGGTTTTGATACGATTTTTTTCGGATGGAATAATGGCTCTGGGGACCCCCATACAATGGCTTCACGTCTTATTTATAATCCAGATAATCGGCTTGAGGCTAAAAATACAGGCTATGCGAGTTGGTGCCATGGGTATTTGGATGAAACTATGAATCAAAAGGTTCAAGATGCATTGTTTCAAAAAGATCCCAAAAAACGGGCGCAAATGTATGCTGATTTACAACGTGATTTTATGCAGAAAGGGCCTTATGCTTTTATCTATCAGACATATGTTTCTGTAGCGATGACACCTGATGTCAAAAAATGGGTTTGGAATAGTGCACCACGTATTTTTTATAGTGCAATTGAAAAATAAAAAGGTATCAGGTTTATAAAATATAAAAAAACATGGTCATGATATATTTGATGTATTGCAAAGCTCTTTAATACTTTGCAATACGTTGAATTCTATCGGGAATGGATTACTATGTTGTGTAGAGAATTTTGTTTCAAAACATTCTATTGGGAAGAGAGGTTATTTATTTCGATAAATTCCACGTATATAGATATTAATATTTGATATTTCAATTTATATGTATAAAAAGTAATAAATTTGTTTGTTGCAAAAGACAGGTGTAACGAATAAAGCAAAATTTAGTGTTTCTGAAAAAATGGGGACTTTATAAAATGTTTTGGTGAGAAAAACTGTTGTATGCGGGTACGTGGGGAAACATCAAGCTACTCTTCTCATACCTCAGGTTACATTCCTTATGACTTAAAATATGATAATCTATAGGTTCGAAGCTGTTATTTGATACGGAGTTATAATAAAGTTCGAATTTTCTTCTGAAGAAGGGTGAAAATGGTTACGAAAAAATTTATTCAGGATCATCAAAATATCAAATTGTTTTGAGGCTTTTGAAGCAATTAGAGTAGCGCTTTGATGATACTTTTTAGAAAATCGCAAGAAGAAACTTGAAAAAGAAATCTTTTTAATGAAGCAAGGAAGGATTTTGGTCTGATATGCTCTGAATTATAAGTGCCGTGATGTCGTGAGCTATCGTGCGTGATAGCTTCATTTTAATCAGATCGTTTTGCGTTGCATATGTTCGTTTGTTCTATACGTATTGGGGAGGGAAGGAGCTTTTGAAAAGTGGCTGCTGCTTTTAGAGATTTTGATATTTTACCTCTAGGAGGCGTGTTTTCTAAGCATGATCTTATCATTTTTGCATGTTGTCACATGGGAAGTTATACAATAACCTTAAATCTTAAAAGGAAAATTCTATGAAAGTGAAAAGAAAAATATTGAAAAAGGGCAGTTCTTTTGTTTCTGCTGTTCTTGCAATGGGGATGTTTGTGCAACAAGTTTCAGCGAAAACACCTGCCGATACGCTTGTGATGGCTTGGAATCTTGATACAATAAGTACATTTGATCCCGCACAAATCAATGACCGTTATGGTAATGAAGTTCTTGTTAATGTTTGTGATAATTTAGTCGTTTCTGCTACAGATGATGCTGCTAAAATGGTTCCTTCTTTAGCGAAGAGTTGGGATGTTTCAAGTGATGATCAGAGTACGGTGATTACTTTTCATTTGCGTGATGGTTTGAAGTTCAACGATGGTCGTCCTGCGAATGCCAATGATCTTATTTGGAGCATGAAGCGGGTTGTTCAATTGAAGATGGCTACTGCGGCGACATTTAATGAATATGGGATTACAGAACAAAACGTTGATGAGGCTTTTCAAGCACCGGACGACAAAACGGTGGTGATGAAATTTGATAAACCTTATCCAGCAGAGCTCATTCTTAGCCATTTTGCCACTAGTCGTACTCTTGCTTTGCTTGATCGTGAGACACTCATGAAACACGAAAAAAATGGTGATATGGGAAACCGGTATTTGGCAAGCCATTCTGCTTGTGTTGGTCCTTATCAGCTAGAGAGTTGGCGCCCTGGAGAAGGAATTTTGTTGCGTGCAAGCTCCAATTATTGGGGGGAGGCGCCTAAATTGAAGAAGATTTTAATTCGCCATGTTGCGGAACCTGGAACACAACGTTTATTGTTGCAAAAACACGATATCGATGTTGCACGTAATCTGATGCCAGAGGATTTGGCAGATCTCCAAGCAACAACGGATATTAAAGTTGAAAGAGTGTTAGAGCCATCCGTGATCATATGGGGGTTCAATGTGACAAATCCAATTTTTTCCAATGAAAAAGTGCGTTTAGCGATGCGTTATCTTATTGACTATGAAGGACTCGGTAAGACTCTTCTCAAAGATGTTGGTATTCCACGTGCAAGTTTTATTCCTCTTGGTAATCTTGGAGCTTTGGATGAAAAAGAGGGACAACCCTTTAAACTTGATCTCCAAAAAGCAAAGCAACTTTTAACGGAAGCCGGTTATCCGGATGGTTTTGAGGCCAGTATTTTTGCCGGTGCCTCTCCTTATCCTTTTGCTTTGCCTATTGCTCAGTCTCTCCAAGACAATGCAAAAAAGGTGGGGGTACGTTTTAAAATTGAACGCTTCGTAGGCACGCAGTTGTTTTCAAAACTATCTGCACGTACTTTTGATACAATTTTTTTCGGATGGAATAATGATTCTGCGGACCCCCATACAATGGCTTCACGCCTTATTTACAATCCTGATAATCGGCTTGAGGCGAAAAATACAGGCTATGCGAGTTGGTGCCATGGGTATTTGGATGAAACTATGAATCAAAAGGTTCAAGATGCGTTGTTTCAAAAAGATCCCAAAAAACGGGCGCAAATGTATGCTGATTTGCAACGTGAATTTATGCAGAAAGGACCTTATGCTTTTATCTATCAGACGTATCACACGATAGCGATGACACCTGATGTTAAAAAATGGGTTTGGAATAGTGCACCACGTATTTTTTATAGTGCAATTGAAAAATAAAAAGGTATCAGGTTTATAAAATATAAAAAACATGGTCATGATATATTTGATGTATTGCAAAGCTCTTTAACACTTTGCAATACATTGAATTTTATCGGGAATGGATTACTATGTTGTGTAGAGAATTTTATTTCAGGAATTCTTATAGAAGATGTGTTTGTTTGGATGTTAGGATTGAATATTTTAACTTCTATTGATAGAATTTTCGGATGAAATAATGACTCTAGACATCCCCATACAACGGCTTCAAGTTTTTTTTTACAACCCTGATAATCGATTTGAAATTAAAAATATAAGCTGTTCTAGCCGGTGTTATGGGTATTTTGATGAAGCTATAAATCAAAAGTTTAAAGATGTGTTGTTTCAAAAAGGTTCACAAAAACGGGCGTAAAGAATTGAAAAATGGTAAGTTTGTTTAGTGAAAAAACAGGTGTAACAAATGTGGCAGAATTCACTGTTTCCGAAATAGCAGGGGCTCTAAAGCGTGTTGTTGAAGAAAAGTTTGGTTATGTACGGGTGCGTGGGGAGATATCAGGGTACCGTGGTACTCATGCTTCGGGACATGCTTATTTTGCTTTAAAAGATGATAAGGCACGGTTGGAAGCTGTTATTTGGCGTGGAGTTATGGAAAAGCTCAAATTCCCTCCTGAAGAAGGGATGGAAGTAGTTGCTGTTGGTAAACTTACGACGTATCCAGGGTCATCGAAATATCAAATTGTCATCGAGGCTCTTGAACCAACGGGGGTTGGTGCTTTGATGACACTTCTTGAAAATCGTAAGAAAAAGTTTTTAGAAGAAGGCTTGTTTGATGAAGAAAAGAAAAAAACTTTGCCTTATATGCCTCGAATTTTAGGCGTTGTAACATCACCAACAGGTGCTGTTATTCGTGATATTATTCATCGTATATCCGATCGTTTTCCGTTGCATATTTTGGTTTGGCCTGTACGTGTTCAGGGGGAAACAAGTGGGAGGGAAGTGGCTGTTGCTGTTGAAGGTTTTAATGCTCTTGGTCCAGGTGGACTTATTCCAAAACCTGATCTTATTATTGTTGCACGGGGAGGAGGAAGTTTAGAAGATTTGTGGGGGTTTAATGACGAAGCTGTTGTTCGTGCTGTTTATGAATCTTCTCTTCCTGTTATTTCTGCTGTTGGGCATGAAACGGACTGGACCTTGATTGATTATGTGGCTGATTGGCGCGCTCCAACTCCTACCGCCGCAGCAGAACGGGCTGTTCCTGTTAAGCTTGATCTCGAGGTGCTGGTGGCATCGCTTGATGCACGTTTGCGCAAGGGACTCGCGCGTTATTTGGATTTTTATCGACAAAAATTGCGTGCTACTCTACGAGCTCTTCCGACTGCCGATCAACTTTTTGCTCTACCACGGCGTGGTTTGGATGAAACTTCAAGTCGATTGCAGCGTGCTCTTTGTGTAAGCTACGATAAAAAACGTTTTTCTTTTCATGCACTTGGTGTGCGTCTTTCACCGCGTTTGTTAAATAGTGAAAAAGCACAACGCAATACAAAGGAATATACGGCACGTCTTCAGCGTGCTTTTGTGCGTAGTGTGGAAAAAAAACGGGCTGGGTTAGAGGTAGTATCTAGGCTTTTAAGAAGCACTTCATATCAGAATATTTTGGAGCGCGGTTTTGTTTTGGCTTTGGGGAAAGAGAATAAGCCCATTAAACGCTTGGCTCAGTTTCCTGAAATGGGGCACATAAATTTACGTTTTTTTGATGGAGATATCAGTGTTGCAACACAAGAGCCTATTTCCGCTAAACGGTCAAAACACAAGCAGATAAAGTCGCCAAGCGATGATCAAGGAACTCTCTTTTAATACGGTTAATGCCATGCTTGCGGAAGGTCTTCTTAAGGGAGTAGATGGAAAAGTTCGTTGCGCATGGGCTGGAACGGATCCACTTTATTGTGCTTATCATGATACCGAATGGGGAAAGCCTGTTTTTGAGGATATTCGTTTGTTTGAGAAAATTTGTCTTGAAGGTTTCCAAGCGGGGCTTTCTTGGTTTACAATTTTAAAAAAACGCTCTTTTTTTCGCGTTGCATTTGATCACTTTGACTTTGAAAAGATTGTTCATTACGATGAGCTAAAGGTGAAAATGTTAATGCAGAATAAAGACATTGTTCGCCATCAAGGAAAAATTCAATCAGTGCTTAATAATGCACTTAGAGCACAAGAAATTATAACAGAGTGGGGAAGTTTGTCCCGCTATTTTTGGTCTTTTCAGCCACCACAATCAGAGCGTTATGAAAAGATAGACTTTCAAACACTGTTGGCTAACCCTATGACACCTGCTTCTCTTCGTCTTTCTCAAGACTTGAAGAGACGTGGCTGGACATTCGTTGGCCCCACAATTTGTTATGCTTTTATGCAGTCCGTAGGAATTGTTAATGATCATCTTGAAGGATGTTTTTGTCGATAAATTGGCAAACTTTCTTTTGTAAGAGTAATGATTAATAGGATAATAATTGAATTATTTAATAAATGTATAAATTATACAATTCCGCTGTATAAGATAATTGAAATATACAAACTATACAATATTAATGATTTTCTATTGTTGTTGGCACTAAAAACGATAAAGGTATAATTTTGAGGATGAAAAAACAGACGCAAAAAGGAGTGATATCTTAACTGTTATGTATCTGAAGTGAGATAATGGTAATGTCTTGTATGTTTTAAAGAAACATTTAGTACACCAAAGCCCATTTCGCGACGCAGCCCGTGAATGGTATGACAGATAAGTCCATAATGCACTCCATCTTTAGGTTTATGAAGGAGCAAATCGGCACCATCACACATTTACTAGCTCTCAGTGTTGTGAAACAGTCTTTGGCATTTGTAATGGTTCAGAAGAGTTTTTTTATTTCCGTTAATAACGTGACTGTTATAATTAATGAATATTTTATTCATGTTTGTTGACGAATGCAAAGTGGTTGTTAGATGGGGTGCTGTTGTTGCATTGTTTTTCTTTGCTTGTATGACTGTTGGTTTATTTATATGTAGGTTGATTGCCCAATGCTTACCTAGGCAATATAAAATGAAATGCAGCGATGAAAAATTGAAGTTAAATGACTCAAGCTGCTTGTGTTGGGTTTTATTATCTGATAGCTTTCCTCTATTAGTAGAGTGATCTTGCCGCGTGTGCGCTCCAATTTTTTGGAAGATGATTAAGCTCATGCAGGCTTGTATCCACTACATTGCTTCGTTGAATCTCTGTATGTTTCCGCTGGAAACGAGAGTTCTGTTGCGGTATGTTGTTTTCTATTCTATTTTTATAGTGGTAAAGCAATGATGCACGCCAAAGTTTAGAAGGGTTTATATTCGTTATGTCTTTAGGGGGGAAACGTCTAATGAATTTTATTTTTATCAATGAGAGAATGCATTTTAGTGTATATTCTTTTATTGTAAGCTTTATTTCTCAAAAGATAAAGCGTGGAAGGAATGCTTCTTCTCATTTTTCCTTTATCTTTGTTAACGCGTTTGGTTTTGTTGGTAAAAACGTAAAACTTTTGACACTTAGTTTTCAAAAGATTAAGCAGCTTTTTGTGGGGGATAGCGTTTTAGAAAAGATATTTTCTTATGTCTTTCTGCTGTTCCAGTGTCGTTTTTGTCATGTAGTAAAGATGCGCCGTATCTTGAAACAGTGTTTGAGGGGGATGACTATTTTTAAAGTTTGCATATTTTATTTTAAATGTCGCCTAAAGGAATAGAATAATGAATTCATAAATTTTTGCGTAATGATTTTTTTAAAGCTCACTATTTTTGGGGCGACAAGGCTTATTGATGATTAATAGGGAACTGATATAGTGCATTATCATATGCAAAGAAAGGTTATGAAAAGAAATGTAATACTGGTTAGCAAAACATATATTGTATGTTCGCTATGGTTTATTGAGACGTAAGTCAATGAATTTATCAAGTAGATGACTCTGTGTAGGTGATTAAAAATATAGGCGATTAGAACGTATTTATTCAATGTTATAATTATAAATTTGCTATATTATTTCAGCGTCATTAATTGATAAAAAATAAATAAAGGGAAAAGTTTATGAACTTGAAGAAAACAATATTGAAAAGTAGCAGCTCTCTTGTTGCTGCTCTTATGGCTTTGGGCGTAGTTGTACAACAGGTTTCAGCAAAAACACCCGCTGATACCCTTGTGATGGCTTGGAATCTTGATGCAATCAGTACGTTTGATCCCGCACAACTTAATGATGTTTATGGAAGTGAAATTATTTACAATATTTGTGATAACTTGGTGAGTACTGCGACAGATGATCCTGCTAAAATGGTTCCCGTTTTAGCAACACATTGGGATGTTTCAGGTGATGATCACAGTACGGTGATTACTTTTCATTTACGTGATGGTTTGAAGTTTAATGATGGCAGATCAGCCAATGCCAATGATCTTGTTTGGGGTATGAAGCGGATTGTCAAATTGAAGATGGGTAATGCGGCAATTTTTAATGAATATGGAATTACAGAACAAAATGTTGATGATGCTTTGCAAGCTCCCGATGAGAAAACGGTTGTGATGAAATTTGATAAGCCTTATCCAGCAGAGCTCATTCTTAATAATATTGTTGCGAGTCGTGCAACAGCTTTGCTTGATCGTAAGACGATTATGAAACACGAAAAAGATGGCGATTTTGGAAATCAGTATTTGAAAAGTCATGCTGCTTGTGTTGGTCCTTATCAGTTAAAAAGTTGGCGCTCTGGAGAAGCTCTTTTGTTGCGTGCAAGCTCTCACTATTGGGGACAAGCGCCTAAACTGAAGCAGATTTTAATTCGCCATGTTGCAGAGCCCGGAACACAACGTTTGTTGTTGCAAAAGCACGATATTGATGTTGCTCGTGATTTGACACCTGAAGATCTTGCAGATCTGCAAAAAACAACAGATGTTAAAATCGAAGAAGTGTTAGAACCAACTATGATGTACTGGGGATTCAATACGACGAATCCTATTTTTGCTAAGGAAAAAGTACGTTTGGCGATGCGTTATCTCATAGATTATGAAGGTCTTGGCAAGAAGCTTCTCAAAGGGATTGGTATCCCACGGGCCAGTTTTATTCCTCTTGGCAACTTTGGGGCTTTAGATGAAAAAGAGGGGCAACCCTTTAAACTTGATATTCAAAAAGCCAAGCAACTTTTAGCAGAGGCTGGTTATCCAAACGGATTTGAGGCAAATTTTCTCGTGTCAAACACTCCTTATACTTTGTTACTTGCTCAGTCACTCCAGGATAGTGCTGCACAGGCGGGCGTGCGTCTTAAAATTGAACGTGTAGCAGGTACACAGTTATTTTCAAAAGTGGATGCTCGAGCTTTTGATACGGCTTTTATCGGATGGAATAATGATTCTGCGGATCCTCATACCATGGCTTCACGTCTTATTTTCAATCCAGATAATCGTTTTGAGGCTAGAAATACAGCCTATCCTAGTTGGAAGCATGGGTATTTTGATGCTAAGATGAATCAAAAAGTTGAAGAAGCGTTGTTTCAAAAAAATCCGCAAAAACGAGCGCAACTCTATGCTGATTTACAACGTGAATTAATGCAAAAAGGACCTTATGCGTTTATCTTTCAACAATATAGCGTTGTCGCGATGACGCCTGATGTCAAAAAATGGGTTTGGAATAGTGCACCGCGTATTTTTTATAATAAAATTGAAAAATAAGTGTGTCTTTTTAGTGTTATCAAAGCTAAAAAGAGCTTAATCATAATTGCATGATGAAAATATTCTCCCATATAAAGCTCTTCAGTTTTTTTAGGATGAAACTGTGAGGGATGTTTGTGTAGTAGCAGTATATAATTAAGATCGTTTATAGGGAGCGATGAATATAGAAAGTTATATTGGGGAGGATCTTTGTTTATGGTTATAGATTCTCTGCATCCCGAATATAGACTGATGTATAAGAAAATTATTTTGTAGATGCTTAGTTTGATTAAATGAAATTGATGTCTAATGCTATGCTATTTAAGCAAAATCACAATCACTTTGTGTGAAAAGGTAGAAGAATACAAAAGGAAGAGATAAAATGGGAAAACAAAGAATATTGAAAAAATTTTCTATTTTATTAAGCTCAATCGTTTTTTTTAATGGGGCTGTAACATCGGCATTCAGTGCCTCATCTAAAGATATATTGGTAATGGCATGGAATATTGATTCAATTAGTAGTTTTGATCCAGCGCAAACTGTTGAGGTTGTGACGAGTGAGTTATTGACGAATATTTGCAGCGCGTTAGTGCAATATGATGAGCATGATCCTACAAAAATTCGCCCTGCTATGGCAAAATCTTGGGACGTTTTAGACAATGGCAAAAGAATAGTCTTTCATCTTCGTGATGATTTAAAGTTTAATGATGGAAGGATGGCTACAGCGCAAGATTTGGTATGGTCGATGCGACGGATTATTAAATTAGGATTAAGCTATGCTCAATCTTTAATGGATTATGGGTTTACCAAAAACAATATTGAAACAAATATTCAGGCTCTTGATGATAAGACTTTACAATTAAAATTAGATAAACCCTATCCTATTCAGCTCATATTGACTGTTATTGGACAATCTTATGCTTCTGCTTTGCTTGATCGGAAAACAATTGAAGCACAGAGTATTAACGGTGATATGGGGAATAAATATTTAGCAACACATACAGCTTGTGTTGGACCTTATAAATTGGTGAGCTGGTCTCCAGGAGATAAAGTTGTGTTAGAGGCGACACAACATTATTGGGGCGATGTGCCTAAAATTAAGCAGATTGTTGTGCAGCATGTAGCGGATTCATCAAGTCAAAGACTTCTTTTGGAAAAAGGTGATGTGGATATAGTGCGTGATCTTTCTTCAGAGGATATTTTAGATCTTGAAAAAAAAGGAGGCCCAGTCAAAATTAGTCGTGTTTTGCGTCCGCAGATTATTTACTTATCGTTAAATAATAAGAATGCAATTTTTGCGAATGAAAAGGTCAGATTGGCACTTCGTTATTTGGTTGATTATGAAGGTCTTGGAAAAACTGTTTTGAAAGGGATTGCTATTCCTCGGGCAACTTATATGTCTTTAGGTGTTCCAGGTGCTTTAGATGAAAAAGAAGGTTTGCCTTTTCAGTTGGATTTGAAAAAAGCAAAACAACTGATTACTGAAGCTGGTTATCCTAATGGGTTTAAAGCTAATCTTTTAGTTGGAAGCCTTAGTTATATGTCGTCTGTTGCACAGTCTATTCAAGCCAATGCACGCAAAATTGGTGTTGAGCTTACAATTGAAAAAATGGCACAAAATCAATTGTTGAGCCGTGTACGTGGTGGAAATTATGATACTGCTATTATGGGGTGGGGGAGTGCCGATCCTGATGGACATCCTGCTTCATTAAATCACGTGTTTAACCCTGATCCAACATTTACAAAAAAGCACAATATGTATTTAGCTTGGCGCGCTGGGTATTATGATGAAAATATTAATAACATGGTGATGGATGCTTTGTTTGAGAAAGACCCCAATAAGCGTATCATGCAATATCGTACTTTACAGCATTATGTGCTAGAGCATGGTCCTATGGTTTATTTATTTCAGACATATTATACCGTTGGTATGGGGCCTGATGTCAAAAAATGGATTTGGAACAGTTATAGACTTTATTACAATGAAGCAGAAAAATAAAAAGAAGCATGTTATAGAAAAGGATTGTAGAACATGCTTAATAAGAGATTGTTTTGTTATATAAAAAAGTATTTGCTTTATGTTTTGTCGCTACAGAGGGGATTTTTATAATGGTTTTGCCACTTTCAGAGACTGAAAGAGCTGTATCAGAAAAGCAGAAAAAATTATTTTTATGGGATTTTTTATGCAAAGGATTGAAACTTCTTATTTCAGTTTTTATCACATTGCTTGGGTTGGTGACGATCACTTTTTTTCTTGGTCATCTTCTTCCTCTAGATCCGGTTCTGTCTATTCTTGGTGATAATATCAGTCAGGAAGCTTATGATGCAATGTATTATAAGCTGGGTCTTGATAAGCCGTTGATTGTCCAATATTGGAAGTATCTTCATAATGTATTTTTGTTTGACTTTGGAGATGCTTTAACTTCTGGGCGACCTGTTCTAGCCGATATTATGCGTGTATTTCCTGCAACATTAGAGCTTGCAACCGTTGCTATTGTTATTGGCACAAGTCTTGGAATTCCATTTGGTGTTTTTGCAGCAATGTATCGCGATTCATTTATTGATTATGTTGTCCGTGTTTTTACACTTGTAAGTTATTCTACTCCAACATTTTGGCTCGGATTAATGGCGTTGTTAATATTTTACGCCAAGCTTGGCTGGGTTGGTGGCCCAGGACGACTTGATTTTCTTTATGAATATTCTTTTGAACCAAAAACAGGATTTTTCCTTTGGGATACTGCAAGCCAAGGACAATGGGAGGCTTTTGGTAATGTTTTTAGTCACGTTATTATGCCAGCTTTGATCTTGGCTTTCGGTGCTATGGCTTATATTAGCCGTATGACTCGTGGGTTTATGATTGAGCAGCTTAATCAGGAATATATCATTACTGCACGTGTAAAGGGATTATCGTGGGCGCGAACCGTTTGGGGGCATGCCTTTCGAAATGCTGCTGTTCAAATTATTACCGTTGTTGCACTTTCTTATGCTTTTTTATTAGAAGGGGCTGTTTTAACGGAGACAGTTTTTGCTTGGCCTGGTTTTGGACATTACTTGACAAATGCTCTTTTAGCCGGAGATATGAATGCAGTTGTAGGATGTACTTTACTTGTAGGATTTATCTTTGTCGCCATTAATTTATTTTCTGATTTGCTTTATCGCATTTTTGATCCAAGGACACGTTGAATATGACAGTAAGTAATCATCATAAATCGCAATCATCATCTTCTTTGGGTAGTTGGTTAAACGATCCTGTTCCAAACTCCATAATTCAAGCGAACATACAAAGAATTTATCACGCACTGGCTAAGTTTTTTCATAACTTTTCGGCTGTATTCGGTCTGCTTATTATTTGTATTATTATCATATGTGCATTTTTTGCTCCTTGGATTGCTACGCATGATTTTCTTAGCAATGATCTGGGGCATCGGTTGCAGCCACCCTCTATGGCGCATTATTTTGGAACAGATGAATTGGGACGTGATATTTTTAGTCGCCTTATTTTTGGTTCCCGTATTACTCTTTATGTTGTTTTTCTTACAACAGTTATTGTAGGTCCAATAGGGCTTATTGTTGGAACTGTATCTGGTTATATGGGCGGATGGGTTGATACTGTGCTCATGCGCATTGTCGATATTTTTCTTGCTTTTCCAGGTTTGATTTTAGCTCTTGCATTTTCAGCCGCATTGGGACCAGGGATTGAAAATGCTTCTATTGCAATTTCAATTGCAGCATGGCCACCAATTGCACGTTTAGCACGTGCTGAGACTTTGACAATACGTTCTTCTGATTATGTTTCTGTAGTTCGCCTGCAAGGGGCCTCTGCTTGGCGAATTATTTTGTTTCATGTTGCGCCCATGTGTATTCCTTCAGTGATTGTACGATTAACTTTGGATATGTCTGGAATTATTTTAACGGCTGCTGGTCTTGGTTTTTTAGGGTTGGGAGCTCAACTTCCAAGTCCTGAATGGGGTGCGATGCTTTCTTCAGGGCGGGAATTTATGATGACAAATTGGTGGTTGGCGGCAATACCAGGCTGTGCAATATTATTTGCAAGTCTTGCTTTCAACCTTTTAGGTGATGGTCTTCGTGATGTATTGGATCCACGCAATGGGTAATAAATTATTAGAAGTAGAAGATTTACGTATTTCTTTTCCTACAACGCGCGGCATTTCAGAAGTTGTGCGTGGTGTTAGTTTTTCTGTTGGAAAAGAAAAAATTGGAATTGTTGGTGAATCCGGATCTGGAAAATCGATGACTGGGCGCGCAATACTAAGGTTGAGTCCAAAAGCAGCCATTGTTAAAGCTAAAAAAATGCGCTTTGAGGATGTTGATTTATTGGCCGCAAGTGAACCTCAGATGCGAAAAATCCGTGGGAAACGTATTTCAATGATTTTACAGGATCCCAAATATTCACTTAATCCATTAATACGGATCGGGGAACAGATTATGGAGGCTTACCGTATTCATTACCGTGTTTCAAAAGCTGAAGCGAGGGAGCGCACCATATCTATGTTAGAATCTGTTCATATTCGTGATCCTGAACATGTGATGCGTCTCTTTCCTCATGAAATATCTGGGGGGATGGGGCAGCGCGTGATGATTGCAATGATGCTCATTCCAAAACCTGATTTAATTATTGCTGATGAGCCAACATCTGCACTTGATATTACGGTCAGGCGACAAGTTTTATCTGTATTAGATGAACTTGTGACAAAATCTGGAACGGGACTTATTTTCATTAGTCATGATTTAAATATGATTGCTGATTTTTGTGATCGTATTTTGGTGATGTATGCGGGCCGTGTCTTAGAAGAGTTGCCTGCTTCTGATTTGTCTCACGCTTGTCATCCTTATACAAAGGCGTTGCTCGCGAGTTTGCCACGGCTTGATAATCCAGTTGATATTTTGGCTGTTCCTGAGCGTGATCCTGATTGGTTGTATAATCCTACGATTGTTAATGGCGTTGAGGAGGTTCCTCATGACAAATTGTGAGAATATTATTGATATTTCTAATTTATCTGTAACTTTTGGGCACAGGCATAAGGCAGTAACAGTTGTTAAAAATGTTAATTTTCATATTAAGCGTGGTGAAGCTTATGGTTTGATTGGTGAATCCGGATGTGGAAAGTCAACTATTTTGAATACATTGGTGGGGCTTATTCCAGATTATAGTGGAAAATTCCTTTTTGCTGGACAAGAAGTTGAAAAGAAAAGAAGTAAGGATTTTTTACGCTGTATTCAAATGGTTTTTCAAGATCCTTATGCTTCGCTGCATCCAAGAAAAATGGTCCATACGGTTCTTTCTGAATCGCTCAAAATCCATGGAATGGATAATCAAAGAGAGCGGGTGGAGGATGCTTTAGATTCCGTTGGTTTAGATTCTTCATTTCTTTATCGTTATCCTCATGAGTTGTCTGGAGGGCAGCGTCAGCGTATTGCTCTTGCACGTGCTTTAATTATTGAGCCAGAGGTGTTGTTGCTTGATGAGCCAACGTCTGCATTGGATGTGTCGGTACAGGCTGAAATTTTAAACTTGTTGAAATCACTGCGCGTGAGAAAAAAGCTTACTTATTTAATGGTATCCCATGATCTTGCTGTTGTTGCACATATTTGTGAACGTGTTGGAATTATGCATAAAGGGATTATTCTTGAAGAGCTTAGCAATGATGAATTGCGTAATCTACATGCGCAACACGATTATACAAAGGAGTTTTTTGAAGCAAGTATAGAGCCTATTGTCCATAGAGAGCAAAGAGCATGATCAATTTTACAGAAGAGAAAATGCAATTTTATTTGTTTTGAAGTTTCTGGAGATGTTTGGCGGCATTGTTAAGAGGGAAGGGGATAATAGGATTTTTTCAGTATGAATTTTCTGGGCAGTGTTTGAGCTGTAATATTTTAAATCCTATTAGAACTTCCATTTTGAAATATATGAGTGACTTATAACATACATCCCTTTGTTTGATATTATTGCATTATTTTTTACTTATCATTTTATGTTCAAAAGTTTTATTTTGGGATTTTAAGCATTAAATTCGTGAGAAATAACAAAAGATAGTAATGTTGTATTTTCTAGAAAAGCTTCTCATTATTTTACAATATCATTTTGTTTTTGGTTGTTCTCTTTTTTACAGTTTTATTCTTTATAAAAAGAATTTTTTGTAAAAAACATCCAATGGTCAATGACTGTCTTCAAATATTTCGCTGTTCTCTATTTAAAAAAGCGCTTAAAAACAGCTTATAATAAACCAAAAAGGCAGCAATATGCTGCCTTTTTGTTAAATTGAATAGGCTATTTTTACAGTCTTGATTTAAAACTGATAGAGTATTCCTCCTGAAAAGCTTGTACCACTTATACCAGTTTTTTGAAGCTTTTGTTGATAGCTGACATCACCATGAAGGGAGAGGTTAGCGGACAATTATGCACTAATACCAAGCCCACCTTCAACGGAACTTCCCGAGGGGTCACATTTATAATACTTATCAATATGGAATGTCTGATCATCACCAAAGGTTTTGATTAAGTTTACTTTTCCATAGAAAGACATAGGACGACTGTTTTCAGTGGCAATGGTTTTTGTCAAACGTCCACCAACACGGGATTATCCATTGAGAAGGATTTTGCATCTTAATGGTCAGATTATCAGCATCTTTAATGGTATCAAACATCAAATGTTGATAGGCAAGCTGTGCCTGCGGTTCGAATGTTACGCCTTGGATACCTGTTGCAAATTGTTTGCTAACAGTTGTGGAGATCGTCAACATTTTTGCATTTTTCAATTTTGTGGTTGTACTAATGAGGGCATTGGTGATCTTTCTCTTTAGGAATCCATAGGATAAACAGCGTATCAAGATAGAAACCACTGTCACGCTGTTTACTGCCATAGGCGGTGAGTGAAATGACCATTTATTCAATATGCTCTTACTTGCTGTCTTGCATATTCTTTGGAGTGCAAAGAGAGTTGTCCATAGGTTTCTATAAGACCAAAATGTGTTGTAGATATTTTTCCCTTCTAGCGCGACAAAGTTAACACCTCCTTGTAGAGCAGCATAACGAAGATGAGCACTGCTATAACCATATCTACTAGAAGTACTACTTATCAAAAAATAAGCTTCCTGTTTTTCCATAGGTATATAAGAAAAAGCCATTCCGTTTGTCTTATTCTTTCCTTAAGACAAATGTCGCATATTGGTTAACAGTTGCATTTTGCTTAGCCATATTGGTCAATCCAGCGTACAAGAGAGCATTGGGGCTTGATCAAATAGTTTGTATTTATGGCACGATGGTTTTTACTTTTGAGTCGCTATCAAGCAGTACTGGTTGTAAGCGAAAATCCCAGAAATTTTTATTTTCTCCTAAAAGGTTTTGTTCAGCATTTGTTTTACTGTGGTTTGATTTTGGTCCATAAGCTTTCAGTATATATTTATAAGGTGAACCACTTATTGTGATATAGTCCTGTGCAAGTTTGAAAGAGTTTTGATTTACTTTCCCAAAAACTTGAATGAGTGAAAGACCACGTGCACTGGTAAGAGCAGAAGCGTCTGCTTTAATATTGTTCTTTTCTAAATGTCCAGTGATATAAACCAGTGTAGTACCTGAAACATCACCGTGAATCAGAAGATGGTCAGCTTTTTGTTTGTTTATGGCAGCACTATCACTCCATTCGACGTTGAAATGAATTTCTGCTTTTCCTGTAGCATTGTAGACTTTTTTAGTATTTGGTCTGCCAGATCCTATGTGCAACGTGTGATAATGATTTTCAGTTGGCTCTTCAAAAACAATAGAGCTGTTATTGATGTTAAGGACAGAAATATCAGAACGTGATCTTTGAGCAATATCAAGCAGTTTTTTGTTCTGGCTTTTTTTATTTGTGCTTGTTTTCAATGTCCATTTCGTATTGTTTTGCAAATCAAAGACTGTTTTGAATTTTTTTTCGGTGCTCACTTTGCCGTCTAAGATAGAGTGATCGGCATTTAGTGTAAAAGTGAAATCATTTTTTTTCGTTGAAGCTTCGGTTACTAATAAAACATTGGCACGGATTTCTGAATTTTTGAGATTGGCTTTACCAATTGATTCATTTGCATTAATTCCAGTACCATTTTTAATGTAAAGTTTTGTATTGGTTAAATTGATTTCAGATGTTTTATTGTTCTTAGATTTTTCAAATGCTATACCTCTATCTTCTGCTGTGGCAGAAACATTTGTTACATCAATATGTCCATTATTATTTACAACAAATGCACTATTTTCGGCAATTATTGTTCCTCCACTCATTTTGATTGTGCTGCCATTTTCTGAATAAAGTCCGATCTCAGCATTTTTAATCGTTGTATGGCCATATAATTCAACTAAACTGCCAACATCTTGGCTTTCCGCACCGAATCCGTTACTATCTGCGGTTATTAAAGTAACATTCGTGGCTTTAATATGTCCACCGTTTCCGGCAAATAATGCAGTAGTTTTACCTTGTACTGTTCCTCCCGTTATGGTGATGGTGGATTTTGAATCTTTTGCATAGAGCCCACTGTCATCAGATGATGTAATTTGAGCATTGTCAGTTAAAGTAATAGTGCTGCCGTTTATGGCAGATACTGCTGCACCTTTTGCGTTAAATGATCCTCCAGAAACTGTTATTTGAGAACCATTATCTGAAATTATGCTATTGATTGCTTGCGGAATGGTTACATTTTCTAAAGTAATGGCACTTCTTCTTGCAATTATTGCATTGATTAGTAGTGCATTGTCCTTACGATTTAATATCGTTACATCTTTCAGTTTGTTATTGCTCTTGTTTTTTAACAAGTGAACGCCTGCTTCGGAAGCAGTAATGGTTCCTCCGATCATTTTGATTGTGCTATCGTTTTGCGCATCAATTCCGATTTTAACGTCACTGATCGTTGTATTGCCAAGCAATTCAATCACACTGTTAGAGCCAGAGGCAGCTGCACCAGCAGCTACACCACTGCCATTATTAGTTGCTTTTAAAGCAACATTTGTAACCGTAATATGGCCACCTATGTCTGCTTCTAAGGCTGTATATTTTCCTGTCACGTTTCCTGTTGTCATTGTAATTGTGGATTTTGAGTCTCGTGCATAGAGGCCTGCTTCATCATGTGACGTAATTTGAGCATTGTCCGTTAAGGTGATACTGCTACCGTTTTGAGCACATATTGTTGCATAGCTTGAATCAAATGATCCTCCAGAGATTGTTATGTTAGAACGATTATTTGCAATTACGCTGTTGCCTGTTTGAGTCACTTTTACATTTTTTAAAGTGAGACCACTTTCTTTCTCTAGAAGAATTCCTTTGCCTGAATTTTTATCTTTACCGGTTGATATTATTACATTTTCTAGTTTACTTTCGGCGCTCTTACTGTTCACGAAGCCAACACCAGTTTTAGAAGTTGTAATAGTCCCCCCAATCATTTTAATTACGCCACCGTTACTTGCCACAAGCCCAACACCAGCATTCTTAATCGTTGTATTGCCATATAATTCAATCATACTATTAGCGCTATTGACTCCTGCGCCTATTATAGGAACATCAGTGACCTTGCCCCCATGTTCATTTGTTGTTAGAGCAACATCCGTGACCTTAATATGTCCACCGTTTTCTGCGACCAACGCTAATTCTCCGGTTACTGTTCCTCCCGTCATTGTGATGGTAGAATGTAAACCATTTGTGTAGAGTCCTTTGCTATTCGATGATGTTGATGTAACTTGAACGTTACCTTTTTTATTGCTGGTTAAAGTAATGTTGCTGCCGTTTCCAGCGTATACCCCTACGTTTTTGCCCTCAAATAATCCTCCAGAAACCGTTACTTTAGAATGATTATTTGCAACTATGCCACTTTTTGCCTGCGTAACTGTTACATTTTCTAAAGTGACGTTGCTTTCCTTGTCGGCACCTATTCCTGTGATTTTAGGCTCTTTATGGTTACTGCCCGATATTTTCACATTTTCTAGCTTGTTTCCATTGCTCTTACTATTATAGAAACCAGCGCCGGTTGCAGAAGCTGTAATGGTCCCTCCGATCATTTTAATCATTCCACTGTTTTGTGCATGAAGACCGATTACAGCATTCTTAATTGTTGTATTCCCATGCAATTCAATCACGCTGTTCGGACCGCCGGCGACAACTGTTCCGATTTTATCATTCGTCGCAGTTAACGCAACATCCATGACCTTGATATGTCCACCGTTTTCTGCAACCAACGCCATTTTTTCTGTGATTACGCTTCCTCCCGTCATTTCGATTGTGGTTTCTGAATCTGTTGCATGGAGTCCAGTGCCATGAGATGATGTAGTTTGAACATTATTGGTTAGAGTTACGCGACTGCCATTGTAAGCAGATATTGCTGCCTTTGTGGCATCAAATGATCCTCCCAATATCGTGATTTCAGATTTATTATTTGCTGTAACGCTATTCGTTGCCTTAGTCACTTTTACATTTTCTAAAGTGACTTCACTGTCTTTGTCTGCAAATATTGCAAAAGTTAGTGGAGCTTTGCCTTTGCCACTTGATATTATTATATCTTTTAGCTTGTTTTCAGCATTCTTACTATTCAAGAATTTAGCGCCAGTGTTGGAAACTGTGATAGTTCCCCCGGTCATTTTCAGTGTAGCACCATCCTTTGCTTCAAGACCGAAGAAAATGCTAGAACCAGTTCCTTTAATGGTTGTACCATCCAGTAATTCAATCGCAGTGTTAGAACCTTCAGCTGTTATAGCGTGCGCATTTGTGCCTATGTTGGTGTTTGTTTTTTTGTTTCCGATTATCGTCAAATGCTTGCCGATAATTTGACCACCTTTTTTTGCGTGAATAATTTCGTAGGTTTCGTTGGAAACTTCTTTTTTATTTTCTGAAATTTCAAGATTTTTAGCTTGTGCATTAAGATTGATACCAGAAAGTACAACTGCCACAATTGCTGTGCAGGATAGAAAAAATTTTTTAGGCATCAGTCTACTCCTTTTAAAGCCCCCAACATTCATTTTCCCGCTAACTTCGTAAGCAGAAGTGAAAATAGATATTGCTTTTATTTTAATAACAAAGCAATTTAATATTTTGTTTTGCTTTTTTTGTCAAAATTAAAGTTGTATTTATGTTTAATTATGTAATATTAAATTTATTTCATAATGTATTTTTATCTAATCATATTTTAAAAATAATTTTTTTATTATTGATATATTATTTTATATCAATATTCATTTATTTTAATATTTATTAATGTATAATTAAACAAGTACAGTTATATAAAATAAATTAAAAAATATAATATAAATAAGAATAGTAGTGTTTTTAATATTGTACAGTTTCAAAAAAAATGAGAGATTTTATATTTTTAAAGTTAATAAATAACAAATATTTTTGTGTGTAATTTACTTTATAATTTATATTTTATATTGAGTGGAAAAAGGTGAAATTAGAGTGGATATGTGATAATTGATTGTTCTTACCTACATTATGTATCGAATGAGTTTTTGACAGCAAAAATGAGAGAAGGCTTTAATAGAGCGTTGAGGGTTCTTTGAGTGCTCAGTGTCTTCTTTGAACGAATGAAATATAAAAATATACAGAATCCGCTGATAAGCCACAATTTCCGAAAGGCTACATACTATACAAAACTCCGTTGGATGTAGTTTGAAATTAGGTTTTGTACTAAGTGGGAAGAGGTGAGATTAGTTAGAAATACGTGATAATTTATTGTTTTTATGGTTATTTTTTACCATTAAATGCGCGTTTTGTAAAATGGCATGGGGCAAGGACCATCCCGTTTTAACAAGCGCCATTATCAAAACCATTGCCGCCCTGATGGCTTTTAACATTGCTCTACGTGTGTTGCGCTTTACCATGACTGGCGCACACGTCTTGGTTTATTTTGGTGCCGATACCACCACCATCACCAAATGAAAAAACATCATTGCTGCTGCTTTTGATCTCTCTTCCCATTGGCAAAAGTTCAAACAAGGACTTTCCTCTGTTGTCGAGTGGTTTGGCAATTTGTGGGAGGGTGTTAAACAAAGCTTTTCCAACTTTTGGCAATGGTTGAAGAGTTTTTTTACACAGGAAAAGCTCTCGGAGAGTGCCAAGGCTGGTATGGAACAAGCGGGCGAAGATCTGGCTAATTCGATTGTCGATGGCTTTATGTCGTCTATCTCACAATTGATGGATTTTTGTAAATCTTTGCCTAGCCGCATTAAGGGGTGGATTGGTTCCATTGATGTAAGAGAGTTTTTGCCAAGTTTTTTGGGGGGTAAAACAGCCATTCAACCGATTGCACAATTTGCGGGGGCGGGGCATGCCAATTACTCTGTGAGAGAACAAAGAGACAAAGACCGTTCCCCCATCACACACAATCAAAATGTCACGGTACATGTTAATGGTGCCCGTGAACCCATGGCCACTGGTCGTGCGGTTGCCCATGCTTTGCAACGGGCACGTGCCAATGCGCTGCATGGGGGAACAGAATGAGGGGAGGGAGGCTATGAGAGATCCTTTGCTGATGTTAGGTCCACATCAATTTTATGTGGATTGGCTGAATTTCCAATCCTTTGAAGAAGAGTTTTCTGCCTCATGGGTTTGTATGGAGCGTTTTGGCAAGGCACCCAGTTTGCAATTTACCGGCTATGGCAATGATGCAAAAACCATTCATGGGGTTTGGTTTCCAGAAGAGTTTGGTGACCGTGTAGCCATTGATGCCATCACTACAACTATCCGAAGAGCAAAGCCGGTCCAGATGCTTCGTTGGATCAATGATACGACCTATAGTGTCCTTCTCCATGGACCCGTAGTAATCACCACGATCAATAAAGACCACGACTATATCAGTCGCTCTGGTCAATCCCAGCGCATCCGCTATTCCATTACGCTCTTGCCCTTTTTTAATGGCGGAAAACCACAAGGACAATACCAGGTGGGACAATACCAAGTGGGACAAACTCTATGAAGATACCAGAAAAGCATGTTGTTGTAGAGCTAGAGGATATGAGCCTCGATCTCCTTTGCTTTCACCATGTCATGGCAGTGTTCAGAGACCGCATCCAAGTTGGGGCACTAAACGGTTATTTAGAAGCCACACTGGAAGCTAATCCAGAGATTGCCAAATATGGTGTGTTTTTACCACGGGGCTTAAAGGTCATTCTGCCTGAATTTGTGTTGTCTAATCCCCAAAGCATGGTGAAGCGGTTATGGGATTAATGCGTACACACCCTTTTATTGTGGTCAAGGTGGGAGACAAACCTGTTCATGAGGTTTTTTACCAGCGTCTTTTAACCGCAACTATCACGGATCATGCCGGTAATGAAGCCGATACATTTGAAGCAGAGTTTGACGATAGTGGCAATGATTTAGAGGTTCCCTCCAGTAAAAGTGCGCTACAGGTGATCTTTGGTTATGAGAACAGCATCAGTGCATTTATGGGGTGTTTTGTTGTGGAGTCAGTGGTCAGTTGTGGGGGCAGTGATGGAGAGATCTTGCGCCTTTGTGGCAAAAGTGCCTCGATGCGTAAAGAGCTCAAAGAACAGGTGAGTGAGCATTTTGATCACAAAACTGTTGGTGAGATTGTTGAGACACTCGCCAAACGCCATGGCTATCAAGCAAAGGTCAGTCCCCAGTTCACTCAACAAAATTTGCCTTATGTGATTCGCACAGATCAATCGGCTGTTGATTTTTTAACCCGCCTTGCCGATCGCATGCGGGCACGTTTTTTGATCAAGGACAATAAGTTTTTATTTTTAAGCGGGGACAATTTACCAGCACTCGAACTTCATAAGCATGACTGTTCTAACTGGGAATTCACGTTAGAGCCACGTACGCAATATGGCACTATTGAAGCTTCTTATTTTGATCGCTCAAAAGGGCAGCAATGCCAAGTCAAGCATCAGACAGGGTTTAGCGGTCCCGTGCGGCGTTTGCGGACTTGTTACACTTGTGAGGAGGAAGCACGAGCTGCTGCTGCTTCCGAGTCGGACATGTTGTGTCGTGCTGTGGGCAGTGGTTCTTTGACTCTTGCGGGGCGACCAGAAATCATGGCCGACCAACCTCTTTTATTGCAAGGGTTTCGTGGGCAAATCAATGGGCCATGGAAAGCTTCCACTGTCACCCACTGCTATGAGAAACAAAGCGGATACACCACAGAAATTACACTCGAAGCACCAGACAAGGGAAAAGAAAGCAATGAGAACATCAAACATGCTAAAAACAGAAAATCCAAGAGATAATTTTGCTTCTTCTTTTCGTCAACTTCCCCATAATATTGAAGCGGAACAGGCATTACTTGGAGCAATCCTGATTAATAATAATGCACTCGATCGCGTTTCAGACTTTCTCAAAGCAGAACATTTTTTTGAAACGCTACACCAAAAGATCTTTGAGATTGTCTTACAAATTATTCAAAAGGGTCATCTTGCAAACCCCATTACAATCAAGCCCTATATCCAAATGGAAGAAAAAGTTGGAGATATTACTGTATACCAGTATGTTGTTCGCTTAGCCACAGAGGCAGTCACTATTATTAACACTGAAGATTATGGACGCGTCATTTACGATCTTTTTATCCGCCGGTCTTTGATTAATCTTGGCAATGAAGTTGCCAATACAGCTTTTGATGCGCCTCTGGAGTTCACACCTTCCCAACAAATTGAAACGATTGAAAATCAATTATTTGAGTTAGCCGAAAAAGGCAAATATGGGGGCGGGTTTGAAAACTTTAATACAGCCATTGCAAAAGCACTTAACATGGCAAGCGCTGCAAAAAAGCGTTCTTCAAAACTCTCAGGGATAGCTACCCATATCAAAACCCTTGATGAAAAAATGGGAGGATTACAAGCATCTGACTTAATTATCCTTGCAGGGCGCCCTGGTATGGGGAAAACCTCTCTGGCGACCAATATTGCTTTTAATATTGCCAATGCTTGCAAGCGTCATGATAACAGCCAAGCCAATGAAGGGGGTATTGTTGGTTTCTTCTCACTTGAAATGTCATCCGAACAGCTTGCAACTCGCATTATCTCAGAACAAATAAAGGTTTCTTCTTCTGATATGCGTCGTGGTAATATCTCAGAAGAGCAATTTACCAACATCATTTACGCAATGCGTTCCTTACAAACAATCCCTCTTTATATTGATCAAACAGGTGGTGTATCCCTTGCACAATTGTCCGCCCGTGCAAGGCGTCTCAAACGACAACATGGTCTAGATGTCTTGATTATCGATTATATCCAACTCATGACAAGTGGTTCAAAGCGTTCATTAGAAAATCGCGTTCAAGAAATTACAGCCATTACCACCGGATTAAAAGCACTTGCAAAAGAACTCAATATTCCCATCATTGCTCTGTCACAACTTTCGCGCCAAGTTGAAAACCGAACCGATAAACGTCCGCAACTCTCTGATTTACGTGAATCTGGTTCAATCGAGCAAGATGCCGACATTGTTCTGTTCGTTTATCGTGAAGAATATTATCTCAAAAATGAAGAACCAAAAGAAGGCACTGCTGAGTATAGCAAATGGCAAGAGGCAATGGAGCAAGCCAAGGGTAAAGCCGAGGTTATTATAGCAAAACAACGCCATGGTCCGACAGGAATCGTTCCCCTTGCCTTTCAACCCGACTTTACATGCTTTAGTGATTTGGAAAAATAGGAGCAGAAAAACGCGTTAAAGGGAGCTTTAAATACCCTTTGAAAGGCATTTGAAGACCCTTTGAGAACATCTTTAAAACTCTTTGAGAAAAAATAAATTGGTACAAAACCTAGTGGCAAAATATACAAAACCCGCTGGCAAGCTACACCGCTGGCAAGCTACAACAAAACCCGCTGGCAAGCTACACTGGCAAGCTACATACAAAACCCGCTGGCAAGCTACAACCATAAAAGTGCTGTGGCGGAGGGGGTGGGATTCGAACCCACGGTACAGTCTCCTGCACGCCGGTTTTCAAGACCGGTGCCTTAAACCGCTCGGCCACCCCTCCAAACTAGATATGCTTTCTGACAAATTTCTTGTAAAAGGTCAATCATTTTAATACGCATTTTAAAGCGTTCTTTGTAAAACTATTTAAGTTTCAATTAAAATAATTCTTCATAAGTTAATTCTTTGAGTGTGTTATCTAAGAGTTTTATTTTTTTACATGATAGTTTTTCCTGTTTAAAAATTTTTTACAAAGCAATATTTTTTTAAGTTCTAACAATCGTTTTCGTAATAATAAGAAATGTTTAGTTGAAAATGTTTGATAAATTATATTAAATTCCGGTCGTGTATTTTTGAATTATTTTACCTTTCCAGATATTTATTTTATTTAGATCGTTCATATTGGCGAAAAGAAAATGTTATTACTCTGACAGTTTATGAGAGATAAATTTGTAAGAATGACATATATATTCAAGGAAAGTTTTTATTGAGTTTAAATTAAGTACAATTCAATAAGAAAGCTCTTTAAAAGATTTTAATTTTTTAAATAAAAATATTCAGATATTTAGTGCATCTAAAAAGTACCTTGGAGGGAAGGGCTGATTTACACTATTTGAATAAAACGTTATGTAAGATTTGCATCGACAGTTTAAAATCTCTTCCAGATATAACTGAAAATTAGGTTCTATAGTGCTTTTTCTTTGGGATAAGCAAAAAGTTAATTTGAATGGAAGAAAAGATTATTGAATGCTTAGATCAATAGATAGTTTGTTAAGGTATTGCATAGTTTTTCAAGAATAGAACTTAAAAACGCTAAATTATGCAGAGGCAAAAAGCATAAACTTTAACAGACAAGGTTAAAGCCGATTCATTCACAAGTATATGTAAAATAAAAAATTTATTTACAAAAAAATGGTGCCCCCAGAGAGACTCGAACTCCCGACCCCCTGATTACAAATCAGGTGCTCTACCAACTGAGCTATAAGGGCGTAACCATGTAGGAGGTAGCACAAACTAACAAAAAGGAAAACAGAAAATTATTAAATTTTATACATATTAAAAGAAAACTATATAAAAAATAACCAATTTATTTCCTTTTTTCCACTTTTTACAGCAAGGTTGGAACTATCCTTATGTTGATATCTTATAGAATCTTTTATAAGAATGCACCGTTTTGCTATCGAATTACGAATCTGAAGACTTTGATTGATGAGCAAGGTAATTTTCTAGCCAGTGAATATTATAATTACCATCAGCAACATCTTGATTATTAATAAGATCGCGAAAAAGAGGCAGTGTAGTTTTTATCCCATCGACGACAAATTCATCTAAAGCACGCCGTAAACGCATCATACATTCTAAACGGGTACGTCCATGAACAATCAGCTTTCCAATCATGCTATCATAGTAAGGAGGAATACGGTAACCTGAATAAGCGCCTGAATCAACACGAATCCCTAAACCTCCAGGTGTATGAAAATGTGTAATGGTTCCAGGTGATGGCGTAAAGTTAATGGGATCTTCTGCATTAATACGGCATTCAATGGCATGACCAGAAAAACAGACTTCATCTTGTGTTACTGAAAGTTTACAGCCTGATGCAATATGGATTTGTTCGTGGACTAAATCTATACCTGTAATTGCTTCAGTTACAGGATGCTCGACTTGTAAACGTGTATTCATTTCAATAAAATAAAATTCGCCATTTTCATAAAGAAATTCAATAGTACCAGCTCCACGATATCCAAGTTGGGCACAGGCATTTGCAACAATATTTCCAATTTTTTTCCGTTCAGTTTCATTAAGTGCAGGTGACGTAGCTTCTTCCCATACTTTTTGATGCCGTCGTTGAAGTGAACAATCGCGTTCTCCTAAATGAATAGCATTTCCCGCACCATCACCGATGACTTGAATTTCAATATGACGGGGTTTTTCTAAATATTTTTCTATGTAAACAGCGTCATCACCAAAAGCAGCTTTCGCTTCTGAACGCGTTGTTTTGAGAGCTATAGAAAATTCTTGTTCAGAATGAACGACTTTCATACCACGTCCGCCACCACCGGCAGAAGCTTTTATAATAACTGGATAACCAATTTCACGAGCAGTGCGTAAAGCATCTGATTCTTCAGTGACTGCTCCATCTGAACCTGGAACTACAGGAATACCAAGTTTTTTGGCGGTTTTCTTTGCTTCGATTTTATCGCCCATGATGCGGATATGAGTAGCTGTTGGACCGATGAATGTAATATCATGGGCTTCTAGAACATCTGCAAATTTTGCATTTTCAGAAAGAAAGCCATAACCTGGATGAACAGCATCCGCTCCTGTAATTTCACAAGCAGCAATAATTTGCTGAATACTCAAATAAGAATCACGAGCGGGAGGAGGGCCAATACAAACACTTTCGTCAGCAAGACGAACATGCATTGCATCTGCATCAGCGGTAGAGTGAACAGCCACGGTTTTTATGCCAAGTTCTTTACATGCACGTAAAACGCGAAGAGCAATTTCTCCTCGATTAGCAATGAGGATTTTTCGAATCATGGTTGCCCCTCGCTTTATTCAACAATAATAAGTGGTTCACCAAATTCAACAGGTTGACCATCTTTGACAAGAACAGTGGTTACCGTACCGGAGCGCGGTGATGAAATTTGATTCATTGTTTTCATGGCTTCAATAATAAGTAATGTCTCCCCTTCAGAAACATTTTGTCCTACTTCTACAAAAGGCTGTGCGCCTGGTGAGGGTGCAAGATAAGCTGTTCCAACCATTGGAGAGGTTATTGTGTTTTTTGATTTATCTTCTTGGATAGATTGTATAGGAGATTCAGCTGTTGGAACTGGAGAAGATGTTACAGAAAAAGTAGGAGTAGAAACAGGGGCATAGATTGCTTGCTCAGAAGAAGTTAAGGTATTTTGGCGTGAGACACAAATACGAAGCTCCCCTTGTTCAACTTCAATGTTCGTTAAATTTGTATCATTCAAAATTTCAGCAAGATCACGAATAATTTTCGTATCAATTGCGGTTTTTGCCGAATCCATTTTTTTTGTTGCCATTTTATTTCTAACTCCTTGATCAATGAAGATCGTCATTATCTCATTTTATGACCGAATATCTCTAGATTAGGGATGACATCTTTTGAGGCTTTAAAGATTTTTATTTCCTTTAAATCATTATACTTTGCAATTTAAAACTTGTATCTGCTTTACGTAAAATTGCACTTATAAGCCTGTTATCAAAAAAGAGAAAGCATAAAATTACCTCATTTACAGTATTCTTCCTAAAACGGATCAGGTATTCACTGTGTATTATCTATCGCTTGTTTTAGAATATCTTGTCTGGCTGCGCCGATGAATATTTTATCACCAATGATGTAAGAAGGTGTTCCCGTAATATGAAGTGCAGAGGCAATTTGAATGTTTTCTTTAAAAGCATTTTGCAGAGTGGGATCTTTTATTGCATTATGTAGTTTTTTTTCATCTGCTCCTAATGAAACAGCTACTTTAATAGCTTTAGCTTCATTTGCACGACCCTGATACATTAAAAGCGTTTTGTGAAACTGAGGATATTTCTCTGGAAATTGTTTTCGAAATGCGTAGGCAACAGTATGGGCTGCCATAGAATCAGAGCTTAAAATTGGTAAGTCCTTGATAATAACCTTTAAATCTGGATATTCTTTTATCAAGTCTTCTATATTTGAATAGGAAATTTTACAATAACCACAGTTGTAATCAAAAAAATTGACAAGCACTCTTTTACCATTTGGGTTTCCCAAAACAGCGTCATGAGGAGAATGAAAAATCTCTTTTTCTAATGAATGAATGACAGAAGTTTGTTTTTGGCTTTCGTATTCATTCTGTTTTTCCAGCTTATCTTGAAGAATAAGCTGCATTTCAATCATAATTTCTGGATGAGTAAGAAGATACTCTCTGACGATTTGTTGAATATGATGAGAATCAGTATGTGGTATCATTTTTTCTTTAAGCTTAGATAAAAAGCTAGAATCTTCCAAAAGTTGTGATTTAAGCTTTTCTAAGCTTAAATCATTTGCTGTTTTTGAGTGTGATGTTGCGTTTGATAAAGAAGGTAAAAAGATTAAAATACTCGACATAACTATGACTAAAATTTTTGAAAAAAGTGTTATTTTCGAGTTTTGAGAGTGATAATTCATTTGTATACCTTCACATTTTTTAGGGTGTCATTGAGTGAACTATATGAAAAGCGCTATCTATGTGCAATGAAGCATTTAGTTATAGTGTATCTTTAAGAATGAGAAAAAACATCAATTTTTCTCTAAAAAGATTTCATATGATAAACCTTGGCTTGGTAAGGATTATGTTTTGTAAAAGATAAAAAAATTCTCTTTAATTTGTCAAATGTTGTTTTGATGTATAAGGGTATCAAAAGCTTTTTGTGCGTGTTTATTTTAGGAAAAAGTACGTTGATAATACAATGAAGAACATTTGTATTATTTTTTCCTGTTGCTTTATTGAGTACTGAGAAACAAAATTAAATAATGAAAAGTGAAATTATGAAAACCACAACACATTATGATCTGTTTATCATTGGAGGAGGGATAAACGGCTGTGGATTGGCAAGAGATGCAGCAGGACGCGGATTTAAAGTGGGATTGGCTGAAATGAACGATCTTGCATCTGGGACCTCAAGTGCGTCAACAAAGCTTATTCATGGTGGGCTTCGTTATCTTGAACACTATGAGTTCAAACTTGTTCGTGAAGCATTGAAAGAACGCGAGATTATTTTACGTATGGCTCCACATATTGTGCGTCCTTTGCGTTTTCTCCTTCCTTATCATAAAGAATTGCGCCCTGCTTGGATGTTGCGTTTTGGACTTTTTATTTATGATTATTTAGGGAATTGGAATCAGAAATTGTGGCGCAGTAAAACGATTAATTTTTCACAAAAATTTTGCTCTACACTGAAGAAAGAATATCAGAGAGGTTTTGAATATTCTGATGCAAGAGTAGATGATGCGCGTTTAGTTATTGGCAATGCTCGTGATGCAGAAAAGTGGGGAGCTGATATAAAAGTACGAACAGAAGTTCTCTCTTTAAAAAAAGAAGACAATAAATGGCGTATCTTTCTTCAAGACAAGTTAAGTAGCAAAGAATATAGTGTCACAGCTTCTTATGTCGCGAATATGACAGGTCCTTGGATTGATCATGTTTTAGCAAGCATATTAGATTGTAAAGAACATCCACCAGTACGGCTTGTTAGAGGTTCTCATATTTTGGTTCCCAAGCTTTATACTCATGATCGTGCTTATATTTTTCAAAATGGTGATGGGCGTATTATATTTGCTATTCCGTATCAAGAAGAGTTTACCTTACTTGGAACAACAGATTGTAATTATCAAGGAGATCCGGCTGACGTTCATATTACTGATACAGAAATTGATTATATTTGTGCAGCAGCCAGTGAATATTTCATACAACCAGTGTTGCCTGAAACGATTGTCTGGTCTTACTCGGGAGTTCGTCCACTCTATGATGATGGAGCTTCAAAAGCACAAGAAATTACGCGCGATTATGTTTTAAAAGAAATGGGAACAGGAACGACACCAAAGATACTTAATCTTTATGGTGGAAAGATTACAACTTATCGTAAGTTGGCTGAAGATGCGATGAAATTTGTTGAAAAAGAGCTTGGTAAAAAGGGAGCATCATGGACGGCTAAGGCAGTACTTCCAGGGGGTGATTTTCCCTATAACAAATTAGATACAATCGAAAATAGGATTGCTCTTTTAATGCCAGATTTAGATGCTTTTACACATCGCAGGCTTGCACGCTCCTACGGTACGGAAGCATTGGTGATCTTTGCACATGGTAAGGCAAATAAAGGAAAAAATTTTGGACATGGGCTTTATGAAGTAGAAGTAAAATGGTTGATGGAAAAAGAATGGGCTAAAGTATGTGAAGATGTGTTATGGCGTCGTTCAAAACTGGGGCTCCTATTTAATGAACAAGAGGTTGATACTCTTTCTTCCTATATGCAAAGCCAACAAGAGATTGAACAACGTTTATGATCATTTCATTTTACAGATTGTATCTGCAATATTGTAAAATATTTTCCTTCGAGAGATACTGATATTAGTTATAGATATTAAAAAGGCAATGGTTGTCTATACCCTGATTTTAGTTTTTTTTGCAAGAATCACAAAATGGCAAAATTAGATAGAATATTTAAGATGAAATTTGTCTATCTTATAAAGTGAAATCTAAGAATATTACCAAAAAGAACTCATTGATAAAAAATAATTTATAATTAGATTCGTGTGAAATAAGGGTTTTTCCTTCTTTAAGAGAAGATAAAAGCTACTTTCTGTATCGTTTATTTACACAATGAGTTAAAAAAATCTAAAGAAAATTAAATCGATCATGAAAAATTCTATAATGTGTTAGTTTAGCATTTATTATCTTAAACGCTGTACTAAATCATGTAAGGGAAGAGGCTTGAAGAGCGTAAGAAGAACTTATAAATGAGTTTTTTATATTATAGTAAAAATCTTCTTTTTTCATGTTTATATACCTGAACACTAATCTATGAGAAATGCGATATTGTGTTGTGGCATGATTGATTGTAGTAAACCTTGATATCAATTGAAAATAATGAGCTGTTATTATACTCATGATAGTATAAGAGAATAAAATTTTCCGTAAACTAAAAGTAAGTATTTTTTTATGTATAAAGAGAGAGCTATAGGGACATGAGAGTAATACCCTCATGATATTTTACAACCTTCCATCGCCTATAAAATTTGCAGTAGCACCAATGTTGGACTGGACAGACCGACATTGCAGATTTTTTTATCGTCTTTTAACGAAAAAAGCTCTCCTTTATACGGAAATGATGGTAGCAGATGCTGTCATTCATGGTGTTCGTGAACAATTGTTGGCTTTTAGCGACAAAGAATGTCCAGTTGCATTACAATTAGGGGGCGCAGATCCGAAAAAGTTAGCAGAAGCTGCACGAATTGCTGAGGATTTTGGCTACAACGAAATAAATCTCAATGTTGGTTGCCCATCAAATCGTGTTCAAGCAGGTGTCTTTGGAGCTTGTTTGATGCTACATCCAGACATTGTGGCAAATGCCGTAGAAGCGATGAAACGAGAGGTTACTATACCTGTAACTGTCAAATGTCGGATTGGAGTGGACGAACAAGATGAAGAGTTAGCGTTAGATCTTTTGGCTAATCAGGTTTGGAATGCTGGATGTGATGCGCTCTGGATACATGCACGCAAGGCATGGCTACAAGGATTGAGTCCGAAAGAAAATCGCAATATTCCGCCCCTTAATTATGAAAGGGTTTACAAATTAAAACGTCTATATTCTCATAAATTCATTGGGATAAATGGTGGAATTAAATCGATTGATGAGATCAAAGAACACTTAACTTTCTGTGATGCTGTCATGGTTGGTCGCCAAGTTTATCATGATCCAACTTTGTTAAAACATATTGATTTTGAACTCTATGGTGAGTCGCAGAATAGTCTAAGTGAGAGTGATCTTATTGAGGTTATGTGTGATTATGCGGCTCGACATATTGCATCGGGGGGGCGGCTTTCTCATGTGACGCGTCACATGATTGGTTTATTTCATGGGCGGGGTGGGGCACGTCGATGGCGGCAAATACTATCAAATGATGCGACAAAACCAAACGCAGATATATGTACTTTAAAAGAAGCTTTTTATGCTCTCATTTAATAACAGTCAGACAATTAACATATATTAAAGTTGAGATCCTTTGCGTTTTGATTTCTTTGCGATAATTTTGATCCCTTCAATTTTATAAGTTTTTGAAAGTTTATAACTTTTATTATGAATAAGAATGTTAGAATTTATATATTAAACGGCATGCTGATTATGCCTATTAAATAAAAAATAGTTTAAGGGTATCACTGTAAAGGTAGTCATAAGATATTAATAACATTTTGAATCTTGCACGTTTGTTATTGGGGTAGAAAATAGAATATAGAATATAGAAATTATTGCCTTCATAGTATTTAACTTTTTTAAAGCACTGTTAAAAAAACAATAAATTATTTATATCCTGTATATATGACGTGATTTTCATAAATATTGTAGATTTTAAAAGGTATCCTTATGATCGCTAGTCCATTTGATGATTTTCGTGCTTTGCTTACAAATTTACCTGTTGCTGATGAGTTTTCTATAATTTTGGCAAAAAAACGGCAAAAAAACTTAACAAAAGAGCAAGGAACATTGGGAAAACTAGGAGATATTGCTGTTTGGTATGCGGGGTGGAGGGGTACAGAAAAACCTATCGTAACGCGACCTTTGGTTGCTATTTTTTCTGGAAACCATGGTATTGTAGAGGAGAATATTACACCATTTCCACAATCTATGACACAAAAAATGGTAGAAAATTTTGCATCTGGTGGAGCTGCTATCAATCAAATTTGTATTGCTTATGATCTTGGATTAAAAATTTTTGATTTAGCATTGGAATATCCAACAATGAATATTACGAAGGATGCCGCAATGGATGAGCGGAGTGCGGCTGCTACAATGGCATTTGGAATGGAATCCATTGCGGGTGGAACAGATCTTTTATGTATTGGAGAAATGGGAATTGGAAACACAGCAATAGCTTCAGCTTTATGCTTAGCATTGTTTGGAGGGGAAGTGGAAGAATGGACAGGAAATGCTATGGAATCAGAAGGTGATTTTTATCAGCGTAAAATTGCAGCGGTTAAGACAGCTATTTCTTTGCACAAGGATTATTTCAATGATCCTTTTGAGATAATGCGTCGCTTAGGAGGACGTGAGATTGCTGCTATGGTTGGTGCTATTTTAGCAGCAAGAATAGAAAAAATACCCGTTATTTTAGATGGTTTTGTGGCAACAGTAGCTGCAGCGGTTCTTTATAAAATGCATCCAAAAGCTCTTGATCATACCCTTGTTGGACATGTTTCTTCTGAGACAGCTCATCGTAAACTTT
Source organism: Bartonella sp. AP72JLCBS (assembly GCF_042195705.1). NCBI lineage: Bacteria > Pseudomonadati > Pseudomonadota > Alphaproteobacteria > Hyphomicrobiales > Bartonellaceae > Bartonella > Bartonella sp. AP72JLCBS. Next base: position 138,471 of record NZ_JBHIOU010000002.1, read on the forward strand.
TAAAAAAAATTGGCAAAGAACCACTTCTAGATTTGGGGATGCGTCTTGGTGAAGGGACAGGAGCAGCTATGGCAGCTGGTATCGTCAAAGCCGCTGTTTTAACACATGCACAAATGGCAGTTTTGGAACAAGAAAGTTTGAATGCCTAAAAGATCATGAGACGGATATAAAAATCTTAAGAGTTTTGTTCATGCGTCTTGTCGTGTAATTTAATATAATTAAGTGGAAGTTCCGTTGTATATTTAATCTGTTCCATTGCGAAAGAAGATGAGACATCACGGATATCAATTTTAGAAATTAATTTTTTATAAAAAAGATCATAAGCTTCAATGTTGGGCACAACAACACGCAATAAATAGTCAATATCTCCACTCATTCGATAAAATTCAATGACTTCACGGAATTCTTGCACAATTTTTGAAAAACGCTTAAACCATTCATGACTATGTGTATTTGTGCGAATAGACACAAAAACAGTGACGTGTGCGTTTACTTTTTCTGGAGAAAGAACAGCAACACGACGCTGAATGACGCCATCTTCTTCAAGTTTTTGAATTCTACGCCAGCAAGGAGTGGTCGAAAGTCCCACTTTTTTAGCAATATCAGCAACAGAAAGTGTCGCATTTTCTTGCAAAAGATGTAAAATTTTTCGGTCAAGACGATCCATATTTTTTCTCAATATTTTAATTTATAAAAATTTACGCACTAAACAACGCAGATATACAATAAGCTCATCGTTAAACCATGGGTTTTTCTGTAACCAAGAAGTATTTCGCCATGACGGATGAGGCAACGGCATAACATTATAGCCTCGAGGTTGAGGAATGGAAAGAATATTTCTCCAATCACCAACAGTTGCAGAAACGGTTTTATGTTTTAATTCTGTAATGTGCCACTTTTGCGCATAACTGCCAATAGCAAGAACAAGCTTTATTTGAGGCATTGCCTGAAATATCTTTTCATGCCATATTTCTCGACATTCACGTCTTGGTGGTAAATCAGCTTTATTTTTGTCATAACCTGGAAAACAAAATCCCATAGGAACAATAGCAAAGAGAGATTTATTATAAAATTCTTCTTTCGTGACACCCAGCCAATTACGCAATTTTTCACCAGAGCGATCATTAAAAGGGATAGACGTTTCATGGACACGCAACCCTGGTGCTTGGCCTGCAATTGCAATCGAAGCAGTATCGGATAAATAAACGACAGGGTTTGGTTCATGAGGAAGAGGAGGAAAATAATGGGGTTGTTGGACGCAAACACGACAGGAATAGATCTCTTTTTCAAGTTTGATAATTGGGCTACATTGTTTCATTAGTAAATAAAATTAAAAAATATTTTTTTATTCTGTGCGAGGATTTGCTTTGCGCCATTCTTTTGGTCGTTGAAAACTTGATGCCCATATTCCTTTCTTTTTCTTTCTAGCTTCTTGCTCTTCTTTGGGGTATTCATAATAATTTACAGCCCAACCATTATGTACAAGTGTTGCGTTGATATTGCTAACTTGTTTTGTTTTACATGTTGCAAGAATACGGCGATATTTATCTGTTTTTTTCCAGTGACATGTAACAGTTTGATTTTTTAATAGTTGTTCTAAATATTTTTTTGCCTCAAGCCCACAAGGGTAGCGCGCTTCCTTTTTTCCACAAAATTGGTGGAGTTCAGGAGCATCAATTCCAGCTAGTCGAATCTTAATTGAAGAAATCATAATGGTATCGCCATCAATGATTAATGCATTTCCTTCAACAGAGTTTTGAGAAGAAAATTTTTCTTTTTGAGGCAACCGCTGAGTTTTCTTAAAATAAGTTGACATAATGATAAGAATGCTAGCAGCGACAAAAATACTGAAACCGATTACTTTTAGATTAAAGCTTCTTAGATTAAAATGAGAAAAAGATTTTTTCATGAAATAAAGAAACTGCTAACATTATTATAACTCTATTTTAGTATTGTTTATAATTCACCCGAGAAACTTTATTCATATGACGAAACAATGTCTCGTTTTAATGACAAAATTTTCGTTAGATATCACAATAATCAAATACTCATGCAGAATATATGTAAGCAACTTAAATAATAATTCAACTTATCCAAATCCGTACAAAAACAAATTTTAAAGTAAACTTTTTAAACTTAAGGAAATAAAAAATAGCCCTCAAAAAATAACTTTGAAGAGCAATACTCCCACATTTCTTTTGGAGTATAAAATCTATCAATTCAATGATAATTTTATTTATTTAATTTTTGTTTCTTTAAATTCAACGTGCTTTTTTACAACTGGATCATATTTACGCTTGCTCATTTTATCTGTCATTGTACGGCTGTTTTTCTTTGTTACATAGAAAAAACCAGTATCTGCAGTTGATAAAAGCTTGATCTTAATGGTTGCTGCTTTAGCCATAATGTAAATACCCTATTTATACTGAAAAAATATTATTGCTGTCAAAACTTATTTCCGACATCATCAGATTTTCCGGCAACACTACGGATGTTCTCAAAAAAGTCAAGAGCTGATTAATTTTCTCATAAGTTGGACAAACACCAAAATGACATATAAACCGAAAAAAACAGCCATGGCTATTGAAAAACCAAAGGGTTTAAAGATATCCATGGATTTTCCGATAAAGGTCGGTCCGATGAGCATACCAATTCCATAACAAAAAATAAAAGCAGAATTAGCAGCAGCAAGCTCTTGCCCCTTGAGACGGGCTCCTAAATGTGCAAGACTAATTGTATAAAGGCTCGCTGATACACCACCCAGAAAAAACAAATCAAGCATCAGAATCCATGGATATTGAAGAATCCATGGTACTATAAAAGTTCCTATAAAACCTAAAATAGCGCAACTCATCAGCGGGTAGCGTCGATCTTTGGCGTAGTCGCTTATAATGCTGATAGGAATTAAGAGGAAAATATTCCCAAGTGCAAGGGTTGCCATAAAATGTGCTGCTTCATTCTCATTATAACCAATGGATAAACTAAAGGGTATTATAAGAGTTAATACGCCCATTTGAATGGCTCCGTAAACAAGGACCGCCATCATTGCACTTGGAACGTGAAAAAGATAACGAAAAAATGGCATATATTGATTTTTTTGAAATTCTGGACTTAATTTCCAAGCGGTAAGAATTGGTATAGTAGCAAGTATAATAAGGCTATATCCAACAGCAAAAGGAATAAATCCTTGTGTTCCCACTTTTGCTAGCAGCGTTAGACCTATTATAAACCCTAATCCTAAGACAATAGCATAAATAGAAAGGATCAAACCGCGTTTTTTTGGGGGAGCATAACTGTTGATCCAAAACTCTGACAGGATAAACATAACTGTCATGCTGAAATGTAATATAAACTTTAAAATAAACCAAACCCATATGGGATCAAAAAAATAGAATCCTAAAAAACTTAAAGATCCTATCGCCATCATAAGCAATATTGTTTGAGCGATTCCTAAGTATAAGGCAATTCGAGACGTAAAAATAGCTGCAATAATTGTGGCGATTCCACCAACTGTTCCACTATAGCCGATTGTACTGTTGGAAAGTCCTTTCTCTGCCATAAGAAGAGAGACAAGTTGTGTTCCCATTGCCAATGCTGTTCCAACAGTGCCAATGGTTGCAATAGCGGCAATAATTGCACGCAAAGAATTATTTTGAGAGTCAAAAGGTTTTTTTTTCATGAGAATGGCTTAAGGTACTCTTGTTTATTTAAACAATGAAAAGATGAGCTGAAATGAAAGGGAGCCAAAACTATCCTTTGCAGTTTCTCTCATTTTCTAAGTATAAAAAACTGCAAGATTTTTATATGGTTATTATAGACTTAACAATAAAATTTATCCTCTTGTATACTAAAGAAATAAGATTGTATATATAAATATTATATAATATAAGTCATTTCTTAAATTGAATTTATTATTCATATATATTCAATGGAGGGCAAGAAGATTAATTTTTTCTTTTCCCATAAAAAGTATACTTTTGTTTTTTTAATTTGTTTTTATGGTAGGATGTCGGTGAAAATTTTATTGGACGAGGTTTTGTTAACAGTTCAAAGCATAAAGCGCCAGCAAAAGGTTGTACCGTTATAAGTTTTACTTCTACAACATCACTGAGCTGATAGCCTTTATGGCTACGCTGTCCTACAAGAACATGTTGTGCTTCATCAAAATGATAATAATCATTTTTAAGTGTAGAAATATGGACAAAACCATCTGTATTGAGTTTATCAAGTGAGATAAAAAGACCTGCTTTTGTAACTCCGGAAATGCGGCCTGTAAAAATACGACCGATTTTATTCGTTAAATAGTGAGCAACAAGCCGATCAATCGTTTCTCTTTCAGCCATCATTGCACGGCGTTCGTATAAAGAAACTTGCGTAGCAATTTCTGCAAGATTTTGTTCTTGTGTATCTGTTAATTGATCATTTCCTAATTTGAGAGCTTTAATGAGTGCTCGATGAATAATGAGATCAGCATAACGACGGATTGGTGATGTAAAATGTGTATAGTTCTGCAAATTTAAACCAAAATGGCCACTATTTTTAGGGTTGTACTCTGCTTGTGATTGTGAACGCAAAATAACTTGATTGACTAGTTCTTGTTGTTGAGTATGAGCGACCTTTTCTAAAATTCTATTAAGGCGCGCTGAGGTAAGTTCGCTTCCGCGGGAGAGTGGTATCCCCAAACTTTGAAGAAAGCTCCGAAGTATTTCTTGCTTAGCAAGAGAAGGTTTTTCATGAATACGATAAATGAGCGGCTGGTGATGTTGTTTTAATGTTTCAGAAGCTGCAATATTAGCTTGTATCATAAACTCTTCAATTAAACGATGCGCTTCTAGTTGTGGTTCACTCACAACATCTTTTATGCATCCATTTTGATCAAGAATAATCTTTTTTTCTGCAATTTCTAATTCTAGTGGTTGGCGACGATTTCGCGCAGCTTTAAGGCATGCATAGGCTTCCCATAAGGGGTGCAAAATGCTCTCAAAAAGAGGGGTTATTTTTTCATTTATATTACCTTCAATTGCCAATTGTACTTCTTGATAAGAAAGTTTGGCTCTTACACGAATCATAGTACGATGAAAACTATGTTTTCGTTTATTACCGTTTGCATCAAAAATCATACGAACGGCTAAAGCTGGTCTTTCTTTTCCTTCACGCAGAGAACATAAATCATGAGAAAGGCGTTCAGGTAACATTGGCACAACGGTATCGGGAAAATAAACAGAATTTCCACGTTTCAATGCTTCTTTATCTAAAGCACTTCCTGTTTTGATATAATAAGAAACATCTGCAATGGCTACAATAATAATCCAACCATCATTATTTGCTGGATCCTTATCCTTGGTTGCATAAACTGCATCATCATGGTCTTTTGCATCTGGTGGATCAATTGTAATAAAGGGTAATTGTCGCCAATCTTCACGATTATCCATATTGGCAGCTTTGATATGTTTGGCTTGCTCAAGAACACTTTCAGGAAAAATATAAGGAATTCCTTTCGAAAGAAGCGCTATCATTGAGAGTGTTTTCTCACTCTTAATGTGCCCTAAAACATTCTTTATTTTTGCGCTCTTTAATCCGTAACCAGTATTTTTTTTTATTTCGACTTCAACGAGATCACCAATTTGAATCTTCATTTCTGGAGACATTTCAACAATGAGTTCATTGGTTTTGCGGTCTATAGGATCAAGGCGCCATTGATTATTTTCCAATTTTCGTACAATAGCAAATGCGCTTTTGGGAGATACATCAATTTTACGAATAATTCGTCCCGTATAAGGATGGCTTGAGCTTTCAGAATTTTTATTTCGAAAAACTTTTACAAGAATATGATCTCCAACACCAATATTACTTCCTGTTATGTGATGAAAAGAGTGTATTTCAATATTGGGCTTTGGAGAATCTCCCCATTCAAGAGGTTGTGCAATAAAACCTCCATCTTTATCACGTCCACTAATTTTTACTAAAGAAACAGGGGGTAATTTTCCTTTGTTTATTGCTCTTTTGTGGTGTTTAGATATGAGATTTTGATCCTTTAACTCACGTAACATATCTCTAAGCCAGATACGAGAATCGCCTTTTAAGTTAAAAGCTTTAGCGATTTCTCGTTTACTTGAGTGGTTAGGATTCTCAATTATAAAGGAAAGGATTGCTTCCTTATTGGGAAAAGTTTTCCCCTTGAATGAAGAGAGATATTTTATGTTTTTTTCACCTTTAGCCAAAATTTATGTCTCTTTTATTTTTGCTTTTGTTTTAGAAGAAGCTCTTTTTGAAGTTGTTTTTTTACTCGATGCTTTAGCCGATATAAGTTCTAGTGCCTCTGGAAGTGTTACACTAATGGGATCTTTATCTTTTGGCAATGTTGCATTAATTTTACCCCAATTGACATAAGGACCATAACGCCCGTTGCGCACGGTAATGGTTCCTCCTTCGGGATGCTCTCCTAATGTTGCCAATGCTTCAGGTGTTGTTCTGCTTTGCCTGGTTTTGTTTTCTTGTTGTTCTGCTAATACTGTAACAGCACGATTGATACCAATATCAAAAACTTCATCTGCATGAAGAAGGCGCGCAGATTTTCCGTTATGGCTAAGATAGGGACCATATCGTCCAATCGTAGCCGTGATTGTTTTTCCGGTTTCAGGATGAATGCCAATTTCACGGGGAAGGGATAGTAAAGCCAAGGCTTTATCAAGGGTTACATTTTCTGCCTGCCATTCTTTTGGTAATCCTGCACGCTTAACTTCTTTGCTTTCACCAAGTTGAATATAGGGACCAAACCGGCCATTACGAAGAGAGATCTCTTTTCCTGTTTCAGGGTCAATACCAAGTATAACAGGTTCATCATTGCGTACAGCTTCATTCTCTTCTCCAGTATCTGTACCAAGTTGGTGTGTGTATTTACATTCGGGATAATTGGAACAGCCAACAAAAGCACCATAACGCCCAAGTTTTAATGATAATTGACCATTTTTACAAAGAGGACAGGAACGCACATCACTTCCATCTTCGCGTTCAGGAAAGGCGAGAGGTGCTAATGTTACATTTAAAGCATCAAGAACATTGGTTATACGGAGTTCTTGGATATTGCTAATAGATGCATTAAATCCATCCCAAAAATCTCGCAATACGTCTTTCCAAGAAAGTTTGCCGTCAGAGATAAGATCCAGCTTTTCTTCAAGATCTGCTGTGAAACCATATTCTACATAGCGATTAAAAAAATTTTCAAGAAAGGCCGTAACAATACGTCCCTTGGCATCGGGAATAAGCTTTCGTTTATCAATGACAATATATCCACGGTCACACAATGTCGCCAATGTGGATGCATAAGTTGAAGGACGACCAATTCCTAACTCCTCAAGCTTTTTAATTAATGAAGCTTCAGAATAACGAGAAGGGGGTTCTGTGGTATGTTGTACAGATTCAACTTTTTCTTTTGTAAGTGCTTCACCAGTGTTTATTTGTGGTAAACGTGTTGTTTCATTTTCTTCATTATTTTCTTCGTCTCGTTGATCCGTGTAGACGGAAATAAAGCCATCAAAGCGAATAACAGATCCTGTTGCCCGTAGATTTGCACAGTTTTCTCCTGTCTGTGCTTCAATTTCAACAGTTGTACGTTCAATTTCAGCAGAGCGCATTTGGCTGGCAATGGCACGCTTCCATATCAGATCATAGAGCTTTGCTTGATCGCTATCGAGAAAATTACGGACTTGACTAGGATTGCGTTGAAAATCTGTTGGGCGGATCGCTTCATGTGCTTCCTGTGCATTTTTTGCCTTTGTTGAATAAAAACGTGGCTTTTCAGGAATATAGTCTTTTCCGAAAGTTTCATGAATAACTTTTCGTGCTGAATCAATAGCCTCTGGTGCTATCTGCACACCATCGGTACGCATATAAGTAATAAGCCCTGCCGTTTCACCATTAATTTCAATGCCTTCATAAAGCTTTTGGGCAATTTGCATAGTGCGAGAAGCTGAAAAACCTAGTTTTGAAGAAGCTGCTTGTTGTAGTGTAGAGGTTGTAAATGGAGGAAAAGGATTTCTCTTTGTAGGTTTTGCTTCAACACTGAGTGTATGATATTGAGCTTTCTCCAGCATAAAGCGAATTTGGTCTGCTTGTTCTTGAGATTGAATATCAAGCTTGCCTATTTTTCTTTGATTAAACATTGTCAATCTTGCTTGGAAACTATCATTTCGGATGGTTTTTAACTGTGTTGTAATGGACCAATAATCTTCTTTGATAAAATGTTCTATTTCTGATTCACGATCACAAATAATACGCAAAGCAACCGATTGAACGCGTCCTGCTGAACGCGCACCAGGGAGTTTACGCCATAAAACAGGTGAAAGTGTAAAACCAACGAGATAATCGAGAGCACGACGTGCAAGATAAGCATCGACAAGGGATGTATCAATATCACGTGGATTATTCATAGCATCAAGCACAGACTTTTTGGTGATGGCATTGAAGACAACTCTTTTAATAGGTTTATCTTTTAAAACTTTTTTTTGACGAAGAACATCCAGAATATGCCATGAAATAGCTTCCCCTTCACGATCAGGGTCTGTTGCTAATATAAGGCTATCAGCTTCTTTAACGGCTTTTGCTATTTCATTTAAACGTTTAGCGGCAGCAGAATCTATATCCCATTTCATAGAAAAATCTTGATCCGGTAAAACAGAACCATCTTTTGCAGGCAAATCACGAACATGTCCAAATGATGCGACAACTTTGTATTGAGACCCAAGATATTTATTAATTGTTTTTGCTTTTGCTGGAGATTCAACGATAACGATATTCATAATTTTACCCAAATATTGAAATAAAAATTTTTTTATAAACGCCTTTTACGCGAATAGCTAATGCCAATTGCTTAAGAGCACATAAAAAAATATTAGCCATATAAAAAACATGAATATTGTACAACTTATGATTGTCATTATTAGAGTACACCCTATATAGAATTACACGATTTATTTTCCACTGTTATTACAAAAACATACGGCGAAATACTAAGATAACGTCTATTGAGAGGTAGGAGGGGAAATGCTCAAGGATAGAGGATTATGTTTATAAATCATTTAAAAGTTATCCAATATATTACAGACATGTCAAAGCAAATGAATCAGATGGCGCGTCAGGCGCACAGTCCGCTTTTAGCATTGCTTTTGGATATGGTTGCCAAAGAAGGGCAAAGCATTATTAATAGTGCTGAGGCTCTTGGGGAAGATCAAGATTCGACAATGACACACAACCACCAGAGTGTCGAATAAGCTTTCCAGCAAGCTCGAGTTCTACCAACAAGAGGTAGAGAGTTGGGAGTGAAATACCTGAGTGGATACTGAGTGTGTCTAAGTCGATTGGCGTTGTTGAAAGAGCGGAGAGAACTGCTGCACGTGCTGCATCATCATCTGCTAAAGAGAGATCGCTGTTTTTTTCATCTGCTAAATTAAAATTCTCCTTTTCAAGTTGTAAGGAGGATGGTTCCTCAAAAAAATTGAGTTGCGAATTTGGAAGCGGTGAAATTAATGGCGTAAGTGTTTCTATAATGTCAGAAGGATGTGTGGTGAGTAGAGCACCGTCTTTGATAAGATTGTTTGTACCAACAGATCTTGGATCAAGTGGAGAACCGGGAATGGCAAAAATTAGCCGTCCCATTTCAGCTGCTTGACGTGCGGTAATTAAGGACCCTGAGCGCAGGGCTGCCTCTACAACCAAGAGACCAAGTGATAGAGCTGCAATAATACGGTTTCTTCTTGGAAAATCGATAGCACGCGGCTTCCAAGAAATGGGCATTTCGCTGATGATGGCTCCACCGTTGGCAATAATATCTTCATGCAACTTTTTATTTTCAGGAGGATAGATATGATCAATTCCTCCCGCCATGACTGCAACAGTTCCTGTTTTTAAACTTGCTTGATGCGCAACGCTATCAATTCCACGAGCGAGCCCAGAAATTGTTACAAAGTCTGCTTCTCCGAGAAAACGCGCAAATTGAGCTGTAAGCTTTTTTCCCGCAGCTGAAGCATTTCGAGAACCTATAATTCCAATAGAAGTTTTTTGAAAAATTGAAACATTACCTTTGATAGCAATAAGCGGCGGGGGGGCTTCTGTAACCTTAAGAAAAGCTGGATAATCTGGTTCGCCCATACCAATAAACCGGACACCTAATCTTTCAGCTTCTTGCATTTCTTTTTCTGCATCTTCTAAGCTTGCTATTTTTATAGATACAGAACCACCACCTTTTCTACTAAGCTCTGGCAGCGCTGCCAGAGCATTTTCTGCTGTTTTATAATGATCAATGAGATTGCGAAAACTAACAGCTCCAATATTTTCACTGCGCAATAACCGTAACCAGCTTAGACGTTGACGATCAGTAAGCAGGATTCCTTTATTTATCTCCGTGTTGCGTACCAATCTTACTTTCTTCCCCAATTAATAATCTACTGATATTTGCAGAATGTTTTATAAACACAAATACGCTCATCACAATCAGCATACAATAGAAATAAGAAGCGGAAAAATAAAAAACAAATATCGGTGTGATCGTAACAGCAATAAGCGCAGATAATGAAGAATAACGCATGAGAAGAAAAATCGCACTCCATACAATAATAAAAATAATTGCTGCGGGCCAATAGATTCCTAAACAGACCCCTAGATAGGTAGCAACACCTTTGCCACCTTTAAATTTAAGCCATACGGGGAAAAGATGTCCTAAGAAAGTAAAAAAACCCGCTAGAGAAACAAGTATACTATTGTCTAGCGGATTACTAAAAAACTTTATAATCAAAACAACGATAGTTCCTTTTAACATATCACAAAGAAGTGTTAGAGCAGCAAGCTTTTTATTTCCTGTTCGTAAAACATTTGTTGCTCCAATATTGCCGGAACCGATTGTTCTTATATCACCAATTTTGAACAATCTCGTAAAAAGAAGACCAAATGGAATCGAGCCAATGAGATAAGATATGAGGAAAATAAACCATGGAGTGGACTGAAAAAATATTTCTGCTTCATTCATTAAGAATCTCATTAAATTTGTTGATCAAGTTTAAAAACGTTTTTCCCTTTCACAAAGGTCTGGAGCACGCGTCCTTGAAAACGTGCATTCTCAAAAGGGGTATTTTTTGAACGTGAATAGAGCTTCTCTTTCGAAACAACCCATGGTTCTTCAAGATCAACCACAATAAGGTCTGCATGAGCCCCTTTTTTGAGTGTTCCTGCATTGAGTCCAAAGAGCTTTGCAGGCGCCGTTGACAAAAGTTCCGTTATCCGTAGAAGAGATAGGCTCTCATTATGATAAAGACGTAAGGCTGCGCTCAATAAGGTCTCCATACCAATAGCGCCAATTGCCGCGTCATTAAATGGTAAATGTTTTGTGTCGATACTCTGAGGATCATGAGAAGAGACAATAACATCTATAATCCCATCCTTTATTGCTTCAATCATTGCTACACGGTCTTCTTCTGTACGCAATGGGGGCATTAAGCGAAAAGAAGTGCGATATTGTCCAATGTCATTTTCATTGAAAGATAAATGATTAATAGATACACCCGCTGAAATTTTCTCACTGCGTTTTTTACCTAAACGAAGTGCATCAGCAGAGAGTGCTGTCGATATTTGAGCGGCATGATAGCGTGTTTGCGTTAATGCTGCTAAACGTAGATCTCTTTCAAGTGGGATAACTTCTGCTTCGCGAGGGATGCCAGAAAGACCAAGCCAACTGGCAAGCAGTCCTTCATTCATCACACCTTGCCCTGTAAGATCTTTATCTTGCGTTTCATGCATCAATGGAACATCAAAATCACGTGCATAAGTCATTGCACGCCGTATAACAGATGAATTTTGAAGTGTTTTTTTTCCTTCACTAAAGGCAACGGCTCCAGCATCTTTGAGCAAACCAAATTCGGTTATTTCTTGTCCGTTGAAACCTTGTGTGATTGAAGCAACGGGATAAATATTGACCAATGACATTTCCTGTGCTGTATGCGTAATAAATTTAACGAGTGCTACATTATCAATAACTGGATGCGTGTTTGGCATCATAAGAAAGGAAGTAATACCACCTGCTGCGGCCGCGTAACTTGCTGATGTAATTGTTTCACAATGTTCATTCCCTAATTCTCCAACAAAAACGCGCGCATCAACAAGTCCAGGGAGAATTGCTTTGTTTTGTGCGTTAATAACTTCTGCTTCTTCAGGAAACCCCTGATTCAGAGCTTCTTTTCCAGCGGCTATAATTCGTCCATTTTCAACAATAACTGTACCAATTTCATCGATTGCGCGCGAAGGATCAATAATACGAGCATTTTGAAAAACAATTGGTTTTATCATTTTTTTTCTCCACTGATCTTTGCGCGTGAATCTAATAAAGCCTCCATGACAGCCATACGCACTGCAATTCCCATTTCTACTTGTGTATGAATCATACTTTGTGGTCCATCTGCTATGTCGGATGCAATCTCTACACCACGGTTTAATGGGCCAGGATGCAGAATAATAGAATCATTTTTGGCATAGGCTAAATTTTCTTTATGTAAGCCAAAATAATGGAAATATTCACGCGTAGAGGGAATAAAAGAGCCTGTCATCCGTTCATGCTGTAAGCGCAACATCATGATAACGTCAGCATTTTTAAGACCTTCTTTCATCGTGTTAAAAACCTCAACACTCATATGAGCGATTTCTGCGGGTAAGAGTGTTGAGGGAGCAACAGCACGAACACGAGCACCCAAAGCATTGAGACACAGGATATTGGAACGGGCAACACGTGAGTGTAAGATATCTCCGCAAATCGCAACAGTTAATCCTTCAATACGACCTTTTGCCCTTTTAATGGTTAGAGCATCTAATAAAGCTTGGGTTGGATGTTCATGAGCACCATCACCTGCATTAATAACACAACAATCAACTTTTTGTGCTAATAAAGCTGCCGCTCCTGCACTGTTATGGCGAAAAACCAGTATATCTGGCTTCATCGCATTGAGAGTTATAGCTGTATCAAGTAATGTTTCTCCTTTTTTTACAGATGAGTTGCCGATCGCAAGACTCATCACGTGTGCACCTAGCCTTTTACCCGCTAATTCAAAAGAAGATTGTGTTCGCGTAGAGGCTTCAAAAAAGAGATTAATTTGAGTCCGTCCATGCAAAGTAGATTTTATTTTATCAATTTTGTTAGAAAGGATAATATTTGCTTCTGCACGATCAAGCAATGTATTAAGATCTTGTACACTCAGATCTTTAATAGCTAAAAGATGTTGATGAGGGAAAAGTGGGAAAAAATTATCTTGCATCATAGCATTCTTCTTTATCTCTCTCTAAACAGGTTAAACAAGCATTTGTTTGAATATGATAAATGTTTCTTAACTCTAAAAAGACAAATAGTCTATGATATGAATGATTTGAATGTAGGAATATACCTATGAGTGCTGTATCTGCGCAAAATACTCGTCGAAAAAATACATTTCTTAGCGATACGCTTATGTTTCGTATTGCTTCTACTTTGCCTAAGTTTTTGTTAGCAAGTTTTGAAGAAATAGGGGATTTTGCCGCGAGTCGAGAAGCATGGAAACTTTCTTGCTTAGCGAATCATTATAAGCCTTTACTATGCTATAATGATGAATGGGGCCAACCAACAGAAAGATTAGAGATCCATTCTTCCTATCAAGCTCTTCAACAATATTCTAGACAAGCAGGTTTGGTTACCTCGCTTTGGGAAAATACGAGCTCAGAAAATGGAGTACGCTATCAAGCTCGTGCGATTCGTTTAGCTTTATCTGCTGGTTTAGAAACAGGACATTTGAATGAAGTTATCATAACGAGTGCAGCTATTGCTGTTTTAATTAGTGATATTGAGCTCTTCAAAAAATGGCAAAATGTACTTTTATCACGCCAATATGATTCCTCATCAAAGCCTATTCATCATAAAAAGGCTGCTTCTCTAACTTGTGCATTTGACGATATTGAAAAATACGCTTTCAATTTTCCAAGTGTTAAGAAAATTTCTTTCGATGAAAGTATGGAACGTGATCTATATCGTTTAAATGTTGTAAAAACCAACGTTATTAATCCTACCGCTGACGGATATCTTGTTAGTGCAGATTTAGATGGTCATTTAAGTTGTTTTTTTATTCCACGCATACAAGAAAATGGCGCATTAAATGGATCTATATCGATTCGTCATTTAATTCAGCGATCTGGAGAACTTTTAACACCAGAGGGGGTTGTCGACTTCCAAGGCAGTTATGGCTGGCTTTTGGGAAATGCTGGAGAAGGGCTTAAAGTTATTAAAGATATCGAGACGATGATGCGTTTCGATCAATCTGTCATATCGGCAGGTGTTTTACGAGCGGCTCTTCAATTTGGTATGGATTTTTTCCGGAAAAAAATGCCCAATCAGCCGTTACCTCCACTGACAGAACGTATTTTTGCAGATATTGCATTAGATATAGCTGCCTCACAAGCATTGGTTTTGCGTTTAGCGAGAGCATTTGACAATGCAGCAAATGACCGTTCTGAAGCGGCTTTTGCCCGCATTATGACACCTATTATTGCTTATCATGTAAGTCAATTGGTTGTGCCTATTGTTGGTGAAATTATTGCACAACTTGGTATTGAAAGTTTTATAGAGAATAATCCATTATCACAAATGTTGCATAATGGGCCTGCGCGAATTGTGAGAAATAGTTCTGCTAATCAATTGGTAAAGGATGCCATTCTTATTGCTGAAAAAGCACCGGGATTGTTTCAGAAATTGTTGGAAAAAATTGCTCTTGATATTGGACCAGCGGGACCCCGAGCAATTGAAATTATTAAGTCAGCAGGTGATATGGCATCAGCAAATGAAGGTGCAGGAAGATTTTTTGTTGAACAAGTAGCTTATGCAGCAGCAGCAGCAGCATTACGTTCTACAGACATAGAACATGTTGCGAATGCCTATATGGAAAGCCGCCTTGGGGGACAATGGAGATCTTCTTACGGGATGCTCATTGCACGATATAATGCAGGGCATTTGCTCAATGTTCTCTATCCTTCCATATGATGAAAGTTTTGAATTCTATTGAGAGCACCTTGCAATATAAAAGCGGCGGCTGCCGAATCAATACGGCTTGCTCTTTTAGCGCGCGATACATTCATTTCTAAAAGAGACCGTTCCGCAGCAATTGTTGATAAACGTTCGTCCCAAAAAACAAATGGAATTTTTGTATAAGCTTTCATATTGCTCACAAAAGCTCTGGTTGCTTGAACACGAGAGCCACTGCTTCCATTCATGTTAAGAGGTAAGCCAATGATAATAACGCCTACATTTTCACGGTCAAAAATTTTAATAAGTGTGTAAGCATCTTCTGTAAATTTTTTTCGCTGTAGTACAGGACGCGGATTTGAGACAGTCAGCCCCATATCAGAAATCGCAATTCCGATAGTTTTTGTCCCTAAATCTAAGCCTGCTATTGTTTGTCTAGGCAAAAGATGTTTTATAACTTCATCTATATTAATAACAGTCATAAAGGTATAATACGTTTTTTAATGTTTCAGATCTATAGTTATATTCTTTATTCATGTTATCTAATATTCTTGCACTTACAAGTGCAGCCTTGTATAGCCAGAATAAAGATCAAATAAATAAACAAAAAAGCAGAAAGGCGTAAAGAGTATGTCTGTTGATCAAGAGACAGTCAAGCGGATAGCACATTTAGCAAGGATTGCCCTCCACGATGATGAGATAGAACCTGTGACAAAAAAATTCAATGCTATTTTAGGTTTTGTAGAGCAATTGAATGAAGTTGATGTCAGTGGAGTTGAGCCATTAACATCTGTGATGCCGATGACTCTACGAATGCGTGAAGATAGTGTTACAGATGGCGATAAAGCAGCAGATATTGTAGCCAATGCCCCTGTTACAGAAGAAAATTTTTTTCTTGTCTCAAAAATTGTTGAGTAACTTTTTATATTTTTGAAATTTGAGAACCAATATGACTGATTTAACAACTCTCACAATTGCGCAAGCTCGTGATGCTCTAACAAAGAAAAATCTCAAAGCAACAGAATTAACGGAAGCTTATTTACAAGCAATAGAGTTGGCGAATCCAACTTTGAATGCTTATGTAACAATAACAGCAGAACAGGCAATGAAAATGGCTGCTGAATCAGACAGTCGCTTAGCGAAAGGGCAGGGAGGGCTTTTGGAAGGAATTCCCTTGGGGATTAAAGATCTTTTTGCAACCTATGGTGTTCATACTCAAGCCTGTTCAAATATCCTTGATGGTTTTAAACCGCACTATGAATCAACTGTCACGGCTAATTTATGGCAAGATGGTGCTGTGATGTTAGGAAAACTTAATATGGATGAGTTTGCTATGGGCTCATCCAACGAAACATCATATTATGGTCCCGTTATTAGTCCATGGAGAAAAAAAGGCTCAAATGAAAAACTCGTACCCGGTGGTTCTTCGGGGGGATCCGCAGCCGCTGTTGCTGCACAAATTTGTGCTGGTGCAACTGCAACCGATACAGGTGGCTCAATACGTCAACCAGCAGCTTTTACTGGAACTGTGGGAATAAAGCCAACTTATGGACGTTGTTCGCGATGGGGCGTTGTCGCGTTTGCTTCATCTCTTGATCAAGCTGGACCTGTTGCTAGAGATGTTCGTGATTGTGCTATCTTACTCAGATCAATGGCCTCTTTTGATGAAAAAGATTCTACTTCCGTCAATTTACCAGTTCCTGATTATGAAAGTTATCTTGGTCAATCAATCAAAGGAATGAAAATCGGTATTCCAAAAGAATATCATGTGGATGGAATGTCTCCAGAAATTATTGAGCTTTGGCAAAAAGGAATAAATTGGTTAAAAGAAGCAGGTGCTGAGATTAAAGATATTTCTTTGCCCCATACAAAATATGCTCTACCTTCTTATTACATTATAGCTCCTGCAGAAGCCTCTTCTAATTTAGCGCGTTATGATGGTGTGCGTTTTGGTTTGCGCATGCCTGGGAAAGACATCATTGAGATGTATGAAAATACGCGTTCTGTTGGTTTTGGTGATGAAGTCAAGCGGCGTATTTTGGTGGGGACTTATGTCCTTTCATCTGGTTATTATGATGCCTGTTATCTAAGAGCTCAAAAAGTAAGAACACTCGTAAAACGTGATTTTGATCAATGTTTTGCTTCAGGCATTGATGCTATTTTGACACCAGCAACACCAACATCTGCTTTTGGTATTGCTGATGAAAAAATAAAAACTGATGCTGTAGCAATGTATCTTAATGATATTTTTACGGTACCAGTCAATATGGCTGGTTTACCAGGAATTTCTGTTCCTGCTGGTCTGTCATCAAATGGTTTACCTCTAGGATTGCAATTGATTGGTAAACCTTTTTCTGAAGAAGTCATTTTTCAGATAGCGCATATTATTGAACAAGAAGCAGGAATATTCAGTGCAGAAAAATGGTGGATGTAATAGTCAAAATTCACAAAGGAGCATTTCTCATCCTTAATGAGAAATGCTTTTTTTAAAGGTGGAGGGAATGAGCTCTATTTCCTTAATTCGTAGTCTTTATCCACCAAGATAGGCTTCTTTAACACGCGAATCAGAGAGCATAGTTTTTCCTTCACCGTGAAATAAAATATCTCCTACCTCTAAAATATAAGCATAGTCAGCTATGGAAAGTGCAGCAAATGCATTTTGTTCAATAAGAAGAACAGTTTTTCCCATATCATTAATTTTTCGAATAATAGAAAAAATTTCTCGAACGAGAAGTGGTGCTAACCCCAACGAGGGTTCATCTAATATGACCATATCAGGATTGCTCATGAGTGCACGGCCCACAGCAACCATCTGTTGTTCACCACCTGACATTGTTCCTCCCAACTGTTTTGCTCTTTCACGTAGGCGCGGAAAAAGGTCAAATATCCATTCAATATCACGGGAAATTCCCTGCTTATCGTGACGAATATAAGCACCTAGATGAAGATTCTCTAAAACAGTGAGATGGGGCATGATACGTCGTCCTTCAGGACTTAGAGCAATCCCTAATCGCAAAATCTCTTCTGGTGATTTTTTAATAATAGATTTGCCATTATAGGTAATTTCTCCATAAACAGAGCGATTAAGTCCTGTAATAGAACGTACAATACTGCTTTTTCCTGCACCATTGGCTCCAATTAAAGTGACAATACTGCCCCGCTTTATGGACATAGAAAGATTTTGGACAGCTTTAATGGCGCCATAATGAACGTAAAGATTTTTTATTTTAAGAATATCCATAAACATCTCCGCCAAGATAAGCTTCAATAACTTTAGGGTTATTACGAATTTCATCTGGTGTACCACTGGCAATGCAACAGCCATATTCCATAACCAAAATATGTTGGCAAAGCCCCATAACCACTTTCATATCGTGCTCAATAAGAAGAATTGTAAGATCAAAGTCTTTTTGCACTTTTGCTATGAATTTTCTAAGATCTTCACTTTCTTGTGGATTCATGCCAGCAACAGGTTCATCAAGAAGAAGCAATTTGGGCTTTGTGGCTAACGCACGTGCAATTTCTAGACGTCGTTGCACACCATAAGGTAAAGCTGTTGCCGATTGATTGGCAAGATGATCAAGTTGTAGCTGTTCAAGGAGCTCCAAGGAATTTTTATAAACTTCCTTCTTTTCTTTTATTGCTTTTGAAAAAAAGAGAGCTGAAGAAAACCAAGGATATTTTTGTCGAACATGCGCTCCTACCATAACATTCTGCAAAACCGTTAACCCTGAGAAAAGACGAATATTTTGAAATGTTCTGGCAATATGGCTTCTACAGATAATATAAGGAGACGCTCCAGAAATTTTTTTCTCATCAAAAAGAATGATGCCGCTTGTAGGAGCATAAAATCCAGAAATCATATTGAAAACTGTTGTTTTTCCAGCACCATTGGGACCAATTAATCCAGTAATACTTCCTCGTTTAATTGCCATATTAACATTATTTACAGCAACTAATCCGCCAAAACGCATTACAATATTATTGAGTGAAAGGATATTGTCGTTCATAGCTTTCCCTCAGTATTAGAAAGCTTTTTGCGTGTCAAAAAGCTATAAATTCCATTCCATGAAAATTCTCGTTGTCCCATTAACCCTTTTCTCCAAAACAAGATAATTACCAGCAATAAAAGAGAAAAAACAACCATACGAAGCCCTGGGGTTTCTGGAATATGTATAAAACCTAAGTAAAATGGACTTTCAATGATACGAAGCCATTCAAGCATGACTGTAATAATAATGCTGCCAATAATGCTCCCTGTAATTGAACCGAGACCACCAGCAACAACAATCATTAAAATATTAAAAGTCAGAAGAAAATTAAACATTTTTGGATCAATGGTTGAAATAAGAGCCGCCATTAATGCGCCACCTATACCTGCAAAAAATGCTCCAACAGTAAAGGAAAAACTACGGTAGAAAAAAGCATTAATTCCCATAGTTTTCGCAGCTATTTCATCATCACGGATAGCACGTAATACGTTACCAGTATTGCTTTGCAGTAAGAGGACAATAAAGAGAACTGTAAATGCTAGCCAACCATAGTTCCACCATAATGTTGCATTTTGAGGTATTCCTTTGATTCCCAAAGAGCCATTTGTGAGCGATGTTGCGTTCGTAATGACAATGCGAATAATTTCCGCAAAACCTAATGTTGCAATTCCAAGATAATCGCCACCAAGACGCAATATTGGTAAAGCAATTAATAAACCTACAACAGCAGCACACAAACCACTTACGACAACAGCGATAAAAAAAGGTAACTGCAAATGATATAATGGTTCAGCAATAGGCTCAAGAATCCACATCATTTCTTTTTGTTCAGGGGAAAGAAGTAAAATTGCGCAAACATAAGCACCAATAGCCATAAATCCAGCATGTCCAAGAGAAAACATACCTGTGAAACCGTAAATCAAATTAAGCGAAATTGCCAATATCGCATTAATAGCAATCAGATTGATGATACGAAGCGTATAGTCATTAAAATGGCTATCAGCATAAAATAAAAAACCTATGAGAACTAAAACACTTATACACGATAAAACAGTTGTCGCTGACTTTGCCATTAGATTTTCTCCTGATTTCTTTTACCCATTAATCCTGTGGGCAATATCAATAGAATCAGAATCAATAAAATGAAAGCGAAGGCATCTCGATATCCAGATAGCGCGGGGAAAAATGCGATAATCATAATTTCAATAAACCCTAATAACAATCCTCCCAACATTGCTCCTGGTATCGAACCAATACCTCCGATAACAGCAGCAATAAATGCTTTGAGACCAGGAAGAACACCCATATAAGGCTGAATTTGAGGATAACGTAAAGACCACATAATGCCTGCTATGGCGGCAAGAGCTGAGCCTATTCCAAATGTAAACGCAATAACTTTATTGACAGACACACCCATCAAACGTGTTGTTTCAATATCATGGGAGATTGCGCGCATAGCAAGACCCGGTTTTGTTTTATGGATAATCCATAATAGTAATAAAATAAGAATTAATGACACAAAGGGAACGATCAGAGACATGGGAGCAATTCTGATGATACCATCTGCTCCTGATCCTAGATGCCATAAAAATGGTGTTACAAGAAAGTCTGGCTGTTGTACACCTTTCGGAACACCACTAAAGAGTACAGTAGCAAGATTTTCAATAAAAAAAGAAACACCAATTGCACCGATAAGTGCCGAAATACGCGGAGCATGGCGTAGAGGTTTATAAGCAAATTGATCAACAGCAACACCCACAGCACTTGTAATAAAAATGGAAAAACAAAGAGCTAAAACCCAAATCGGTGTAAAGTCTTGCGGGGAAATTTTAAAATAATAAACAAATCCTAGCGCAAGAATTAAAAAAGCAGCAATCCAATAAATTGGAGGACGCCTTTTAAAGCCTATAAAGACCGAATAATAAACAAGAGCAGCAAGGAACAAAAGAAGAAAAGCTGCCCAAGCAGGCATAAAGCCAATTGTGGAAAAGAAAACAAAATATGCTCCCAGCATAAAGATATCACCGTGAGCAAAATTAATGAGTCTCAGTATACCGTAGACCATGGTGTAGCCAATAGCAATAAGCCCATAAAGAGATCCCAATGCCAGTGCATTAAAAAAGTACTGGATGAACATTTCAGTGCTCATCTCTCATCCTTCCACATTTGTTAATTTACATAGGACAATAAGAAATTTCTAAATTTGGTTGAGAAAAAAATCCTCAACCAATTCTTGCATTTTAGTAAGTAAAACTTTTTAATTAAAAAGCAGGTTTAACTTCTTCTAAATAAACACGTTTTCCATCCTGTATTTTAATGATACCAATAGGAATTTTAGGGTTATGATTTTCATCCATTGACATATCCCCAAAGGGGGTAGGAAAATCTTTTAATTGGCTAAGTGCGATAGTAATTTTTTCACGATCAGTGCTACCAGCATTTTCAATAGCCTTCATGAACATCATATAACTCGTGTATCCCAAAACAGAATTGATATTTGGCTCTTTGTCTGGGTAAGCTTTTTTCCATTCTTTTGTGAATTCTTGCGCAGCTACTGACATATTTGGCATATCCTCACTATAGGGAAGTGTCGTATGTAAGAAACCTTCTGCAGCTTTTCCTGCAATCGTAATGGTTTCTGGATTATCCATAGCATCTCCACCCATAATTTGAAACTTAGCCCCTAATTCTCGTGCTTGTTTCATGATGATAGCACCTTCAGAAAAGTAAGATGGAATGAATAAGATATCAGGTTTCTGGGCGATAATTTGCGTGAGAACAGCTGAAAAGTCCTGATCCCCAGAATTATAATTTAAATTTGAGATAACTTCACCACCTAATTTTTTGAAAGCACGCGTAAAATAACTTGCAAGACCAATAGCATAATCGCTTGAAATATCTTTAAGGATAGCAGCCTTTTTTGCGTGTAAAGTTTGGCTTACATAAGTTGCGATTCCTACTCCTTGATAGGAATCAATAAAGCAAGCACGAAAGTAATATTTTTTACCCTGTGTAACAAGGGGACTTGTTGAGGACGTTGCAATGGTTGGAGTCTTTGCCTTTTCAGATATTTCACCACCTGCTAACGAAAGTGAAGAACCATAGCTACCAATGATTCCACTCACTTTTTCACTTGCTGTTAAACGCATAACAGCATTAGCCGCTTCTACTTTATCAGATTTATTATCAATAATAACAAGTTCCACTTTACGTCCTAAAATTTCTGGAACTTTTTTATGGGCTAATTCTATACCTCTAATTTCAAGCTGACCTCCAAATGCATTTTGACCACTTAATGGAAGATAAACACCAATCTTAATAGGTTCACTCGCATAAACATTTGCTGTAAATGCCATAAATGCTGCGATTATCGTAAGGATTTTCTTCAATTGCATTGCGCATTTTCCTTAATTGAATTGTCGTTTTTTCACCTTATATTGAACTTCTTCATCATGCAAGTTACACATTAATCAAAATATCATTATGTAAAAAAACTTTTATATGACCTCTTTTGTAGGGCACTCCTTGTAAGGTATGTAAAGTGTACAATCAAATAGTTTTATAAATATTCATGTTGATATTCTCTGACATTAACATAGAAGATACGACAATGTGGGGAAATCTTATCTTGGGGCTTGCGTGTTGATACAAGAGCAATGTTTACTTAAACCTAGAGAATCAATATCGTACAATTTACAAGCTACAGGATCACGTTATTATGACGAGTAAGGATGCATTAAAGGATTGTTCCCCATCTGAGGATAGTATAGGTGCTTGTGGGGAGATTATCGAAATCAGTGGTGTCATTAAGTGGTTTGATGGTAGTAAGGGGTATGGATTTATTGTACCTGATTTACCTCATTTTCCAGATATATTATTGCATGTTACGGTAATGCGAAGGGATGGGTTTCAAACAGCTTTAGAGGGAGCTAAAGTCATTTGTGCTGTGGAAAAAACTGAACGAGGGTTAAAGTGCGTTCAGGTGAAATCCATAGATTGTTCTTCAGCAATTCATCCATCAGAAGTTCCTGCCCGTACCCATGTTGTTGTTACTCCAGAAAGTGGACTAGAACGAGCAATTGTTAAATGGTTTAATCGTGACAAAGGATACGGTTTTCTTAGCCGAGGGCAAGGAACAGAAGATATTTTTATTCATATGGAAACATTGCGCCGTTTTGGTTTAGCAGAGCTTCGTTCCGGCCAAGTTGTTCTTGTACGTTTTGGTAAAGGAGAAAAAGGTTTAATGACAGCAGAGATTTATCCGGACATAGGCATTCCTTTAGCTACGCATTGAATTTCACGAGTGAAATCAGTGTGTTTTCTATATTTTTAAAGATGGTTATTCCGTAAATTGCTATAGAGGTAGATTTTTAAAGAAAATATGGCTCTCGTTAATCCATAAACCAAATGAAGAAAATTTCGCATATTACGTTGAAAAAAACTAGAAAATAACAAGGAAGCAATCCTCTTTTTTTTGACTTTTAAACTCTGGTACTTTTTATTTTAGAAACAAAATTTAAAATTTTTCTGTGGTGGAGACAAGAATGTTAAAGCCTTTTAAAAAGGGGTATATTGTTTTATTGGTGATGCTTTTTATGTTAGATATGCGTGTTGTTGTAGCAAAGGAGCCCATAGAGATTCCTGTGCATCCGATTCCTTTAGAAATACATACAAAGCAAGGTCCGGTTTTTTATAAGGTAGAGATTGCTTTTACGCCATCTCAAGCGGCAGCTGGTTTAATGTATCGAACTGATTTTCCACGCGATCGTGCAATGCTCTTTAAGCAGCTAAAAAGTTATCCATCGGGAGATGAGCAGAAAATTTTTATGTGGATGGCAAATACGCCTTTACCTTTAGATATGATTTTCTTAAACTCTGAGGGAATTATTGTATCGATTATTGAAAATACTTCTCCATTTTCAACAAATACCATTTCATCAGAAGTTCCTGCAGCTTTTGCACTTGAAATTAATGCTGGTGAAGTTTCTGAAAAACAGATACAAAAAGGACAACGTGTTATTCATCCTGTACTTTGTGGAAAGTGCAATAAAAAATGACCGCTGAAGATATTCGTTTTTTTGAATATAATGGTTTGCGATTTGCTTATCGAGAAGAAGGACAAGGCGCTCCTGTTTTGTTGATCCATGGTTTTGGATCTTCTGCACGGGTGAATTGGTATGCAACAGGTTGGTTTCGTATTCTCACGGAAGCAGGATATCGTGTTATTGCTCTTGATAATCGTGGTCACGGAGATTCAGTTAAAAGTTATGATCCTATCTTTTATACACCTCAAGCTATGGCTGGCGACGCAGTAAAGTTACTGCAGCATTTAGAGTTATCTAAAGCCCATGTTATGGGATATTCTATGGGGGCTCGTATTAGTGCTTTCATGGCTCTTTTGCATCCAACATATGTACACAGTGTTATTTTTGGTGGTTTAGGTATTGGTATGGTGACGGGAGCAGGAAATTGGGAGCCCGTTGCTGAGGCCCTTTTAGCAGAAGATATTTCCACTATTACCAATACGCGCGGTTTAATGTTCCGTAAATTTGCAGATCAAACGAAAAGCGATAGGCGTGCTCTTGCTGCTTGTATCATTACATCAAAACAGGAGTTAACGGCGTCTGAAGTTTACAAAATCAAACAACCAGCACTTGTTGCCGTTGGTTCATTAGATGAAATTGGCGGTGATGCAGAGCCATTGGCAGCCTTGTTGCCTTGTGGTGAAGCTTTATCAATTCCTGATCGAGATCATATGCTTGCTGTAGGCGATAAAGTTTATAAAAAAGGCGTTATCGATTTTCTTTCTCGTTATCCTATAAAATAAGAACTCTTCATAGCTTTTAGAATTTACAGAAATACCCAATATTTTTATTTCGTATAAATTGAAAAAAGCTTATTAAAAAATCTTTCTGTTATGACGTAAGTTTTTATAAAAAATGAAAAGAAAAATAAACTCTTATTAGCTTATTTTGTATATTTTCCAGAGAGGTAATTATTCTAAGATTAGATAATTATACTTTAAAGGTTATTAAAAAGAATTATTTTCGAATGATGTAATAAATATTTTTTGCTAAAAAATGTAGTTTTAAATAAAAAAATATTTTTATTTGTATTTTTTATAAAATAAACAAAATTATAAATTATTGATCAATTTATTCTTACGAATATGCATTTTAAATACAGATGCTAAAATTGGAGATAAAGTAAAATTATTAAAAATATACAGTTTTTTTTTGCCATTTTTTAATCTATACGGGTATATTTAATAATGATAGACTCCTTTTGTAAACGTTCTTTATGAATGTATAAAGAACGTTGTGAATATATGTAATATTAAGTAAATATTCAGATTATGCTTTTTTACTGACTTTACAGAATCATAAGAGTGTCTTATTTGCACGACACGCAATTATTTTAATCGTTTCAAAAAAACAGGAGAGCATAGTGAATGCTGATGAAATAAAAAAACTTGATAATTATTTTAAAAATATATTCCAAAACTCAGCATTGCAAGTCAGAGCACGGCCTAAAAAGAGTGATTCTTGTGAGGTTTATATAGGAGATGAGTTTTTAGGCATTATCTATCGAGATGAAGATGAAGATGAGCTCTCCTATAATTTCTCAATGGCTATATTAGATATTGATTTAGAAAATTGATTCGTTATTCATAGTTGAATGAAGTCTTTTTTATCCCATAAGATTTATATAAGTTTTAACGCTTTAAAACTCGTATGGTTATTTCGTGCAATAATAAGATGGTCATGGATAATAATGCCTAATGCATTTGCTGCATCTTTTAATCTATATGTCATTGTTATATCTGCATTAGAGGGGGTGGAATCGCCAGAAGGGTGATTGTGGACTAAGATAAGTCCTGATGCGGATAACTCTAAAGCTCGAGAAATAACTTCACGAGGATAAACAGGGGTATGATCAATGGTTCCAGTTTGTTGCACCTCATCAGCAAGTAAGCCGTTTTTCTTATCAAGAAACAAAATACGAAACTGTTCACGTGTTTCGTGAGCCATAACAGCTTTACAATACGCTAACACTTTATCCCATGATGAAAAAATATCGCGCTTAAACAATTGCGCACGAGCAAGACGTCCAGCAACATCTGAAATAATTTTTAAATCAACTGCAGTGGCGGGACCACATCCTGGAATTTCTTGAAGTCGGTGAATATCCGCTCCCAACACATCAGCTAATGAACCAAAACGCGCTATCAAATTTTTAGCTATGGGTTTTGTGTTTGCACGGGGTATTGTGCGAAAAAGCAATAATTCAAGATATTCATAATCTTCAATTGCATTTCCTTTTGACTTTAAATAGCGCTTCCGAAGACGTTCACGATGGCCTTGATAATGTTTATGAAGCTGTGCGTTTTTCTGAGGCTCTTCACTTTTTCTTTCTGATACTGGGGTGAGTGGAGAACTCGATGTTAATGCAAAGTGATTACTTTGAGTATCTTCCTTTTGATTTAATTTTTTAGCCATAACATCTCTACATTGCGTTAGGTATGGGAATTTGGAATATAAAAAATATTTTTAGGAGATTGTGTAAATATTTCATACCCTTCATTTGTAACACCAATTGTATGTTCATATTGTGCTGTCAGAGAGCGGTCACGGGTAACAGCAGTCCAACCGTCAGATAAAATCTTAACTTGTGGTTTACCAAGGTTAATCATAGGCTCAATTGTAAACATCATACCTTGTTTTAATTCAACTCCTTCTCCAGGATTTCCATAATGGAGAATATTGGGAGCATCATGAAAAAGCTGGCCGATACCATGTCCGCAAAAATCTCTCACAATTGAACAGCGTTCAGATTCTGCATACTGTTGAATGGCTGCCCCAATATCACCTGTCGTTGCTCCAGGCTTAACGACAGCGATTCCTTGCATAAGACTTTCATAGGTTATTTTTAGCAAGCGTTCTGCGGCACGCCTAATTTTTCCAACAGGATACATTCGGCTTGAATCCCCATGCCAACCATCAAGGATAAAGGTTACATCAACATTTACAATATCACCTTCTTGCAAAGGTCTTTTATTGGGAATGCCATGGCAGACAACGTGATTGATAGATGTACAGCATGAATGGCTGTATCCATGATAATTTAGATCAGCAGGAAGTGCTCCTCGCTTAGCTCCAAAAATAAATACAAAATCATCTATTTCTTGCGTAGTAACGCCCGGCTTAATAATATCTGTAAGCGCATCAAGGCATTCTGCAGCAATACGACCAACTTCACGCATTTTAGCAAAAGCATAATCATCGAAAATGCGGATTTTTCCATTAAATTTTAAAGGGATTTTATTATATTCGATATACTCAGTCATTGTTTCTTCTATTTTCTATTTTTACTCTCTGAATCGGAAAAATGCCTTCTACACTTACATGACACTTTACAGCATAACATTCTACTCCTGATTTTAATGCTAAATCAAACTTACGTCCATAGAGTGGATCAAGATCATGACAAATTGTAAAAGCTGAGCAATCTTCTCGTTGAATAATATAAAGCATAGCAGCTCGTTTTCCTTGTTGTACAACTCCTATGAGCTCATCAAGGTGACGTGCACCACGTTTTGTTTCGCTATCAGGAAATTCTGCTAATCCTTTCTGACGAATAAAATGAACATTTTTGACTTCTAGGTAACAATCAGGAAGAATGTCATCACGTAAAAGAAAGTCAATTCGTGATTGTGTCCCATAGCGTTGTTCTTTTAAAATTGTTTTATATCCATTTAATTCTGGTAGTAATCCGTTTTGAATTGCTTCTAACGCAAGTTTATTGGGTAAAGAAGTATTAATACCAACCAAAGTATTATCGGCTTCAATAATTTCTAATTGATAGGCATATTTTCGTTTGATGTTGTTATGATAAGAAAGCCAAATATTGGTGTTGAAAGCTGTTAATCCAAGCATTGATCCTGTATTAGGTACAGACACGGTGAGGACATGCTGATCATCTTGTTGAACATCCGCAAGGAAACGTTTATAACGACGGATAAGCTTTGCAGGAAAAAGTTTGGGAATAAAGTGCATATCCCTTTTTTAGGATTTATGATTTCATAATTCAACTGAGATTATGATTTATAGGGGCTGTTCCCTATTAAAAAAGATAAAATTGATGTAAAAAACGCTACGATATCTTATATAAATTGTTATAAATTCCATCGTTCACTTTAATGGCTTTTAAAATTTATTATTAGGTTTAGAAACTATTATCTTTGAATGAAAAGATAGATTATCTATAATTTATTATTAAACAGCATTAGAGTATTGTGAAAAAGGTTTCGTAAAAATAGTGGAGAGGGAGATAGTTTAAGTGAAACTAGGTAAAATTGATGGCAGGAACGAATAGGAATCGTGAAAATTTAACAAATGGTCCCATTATTATTTTAGTTGAACCGCAGCTTCCTGAAAACATTGGTATGGTCGCAAGGGCAATGGCAAATTTTGGGCTTTCTAAGCTTCGATTAGTCAATCCTCGAGAGATGTTTCCAAATGAAAAAGCTAGAGCTGCTGCGAGTAAAGCTGATCATGTCATTAACAATGCTGTGATTTTTAACACATTGCGTGATTCAATTGCAGATTTACACTATGTTTTTGCCACAACAGCACGTGAAAGATGTGGATTTAAAACTGTAAAAAGTGCTGTCGAAGCAGCAAGCGTATTACGTCAGCGTGAAAGTATCGGACATAAGACTGGGATTGTCTTTGGAAGAGAGAGATGGGGACTAGAAAATGATGAAATCAGCCTTGTTGATGAAATTATTACTTTTCCAGTTAATCCTGCTTTTGCGTCACTTAATATTGCGCAAGCGGTTCTTTTAATGTCTTACGAATGGATGAAAGCTGGTTTAGAGAATGTCAGCGATACGGCATTTCGTGCAGCAGAGATGGAACCTGCAAATAAAACAATATTCCATGGTTTTTTATCTCAGTTAGAAGAGGCTTTGAATATCCGTGGGTATTTTAGACCACCAGAACGTAAAGAAGTAATGCTTGCAAATTTGCGCTCTGTTTTTACGCGCGCTAACTTTAGTGAACCTGAGGTTCGTTTATTGCGAGGCATTATATCTTCTTTGGATCATTTTTCGCCACAATATCCACGGGGGAGTAGAGCACCGGAAGAGCGTGATCGTAAAAAAATTAAAAATAAGTGTGAAAATTAATGGATGAACGACCTGTTCTTTTTTTTGATAGCGGTATTGGTGGTTTAACAGTGTTCAGGGAAGCGCGTATTCTTATCCCTGACATGCAATTTATCTATGTTGCTGATGATGCAGGATTTCCTTATGGAAATTGGAAAGAAAATATTTTGAAAGAGCGTATTTTGAAGATTTTTACAAATCTTTTAACACGTTACAATCCAGCTTTATGTGTGATTGCTTGCAACACTGTTTCTACACTGATGATAGCAGATTTACGACAGAATTTTCCTCATGTCCCTTTTGTAGGAACGGTTCCTGCAATTAAATCAGCTGCTGAACAAACAAAATCTGGTTTTATTTCCGTATTAGCGACTCCTGGAACAGTTAAACGTGCTTATACAAATGAATTAATTAACTCTTTTGCTGGACAGTGTCATGTTCAGCTTGTGGGAAGTAAAAAGCTGGCTGGACTTGCTGAAGATTATTTACGGGGAAAATCTATCGATTCAGAAGAGTTAAGAAAAGAAATCCTGCCATGTTTTGTGGAAAAAAATGGACAATATACGGATGTTATTGTTTTAGCCTGCACACATTATCCTTTTTTGATTAATTTCTTTCGTGAACATGCTTTATGGTCCGTTGAGTGGATTGATCCGGCGAAAGCGATCGCCAAACATATCAGATCTTTATTACCATTGTCGGGAAAGATACACCATCAATATATAAAGAAATATCAAGATTTTGCGTTGTTGACATCAAAAAATATCACTTCTTTAACAGAGAATTTGTTTAAAGGATTTGGCTTAAAACTCATGAAAGGAGTTGACTTTGGGTTACGAGACCAATAATGATGATCTAGCTATTTTTTCAAGAAAATAGCATTAATTGACGTGTCCCGTGGATAACTTTGCATATTGATATGTTAAGGTATTCTGTCAGTCTTTAGTATTTAAAGGCAGAGGAGGGCGCGTTTCCTTGGGGTCTTAAGATCTCGTGTTTTATTTTATAAGGAAATGCGATGAGTAAACGCGAAACAACAAAGTATAAAATTGACCGTCGTATGGGAGAAAATATTTGGGGGCGTCCAAAATCTCCTGTCAATCGTCGTGATTATGGTCCAGGTCAGCATGGACAGCGTCGTAAAGGAAAACTTTCTGACTATGGGGTTCAGTTGCGCGCTAAACAGAAATTGAAAGGGTTTTATGGAGATATTTCAGAAAAACAATTTCATAAAACCTATGAAGAAGCAGCTCGTCGACGGGGCGATACTGGTGAAAATCTTATCGGTCTGTTAGAATCACGTTTGGATGCTGTTGTTTATCGTGCAAAATTCGTACCTACGATTTTTGCTTCTCGCCAATTTATCAATCACGGTCATGTTAATGTCAATGGGCGGCGCACAAACATTCAATCTTATCGTTGTAAACCAGGTGATGTTATTGAGGTTCGGGAAAAATCGAAACAACTTGTTTTAGTGTTAGAATCAGTGCAATTGGCAGAACGTGATGTCCCTGATTATATTGAAGCAGATCATAAACAGATGAAAGCAACCTTTACACGTATTCCTGCTTTTGCAGATGTTCCTTATGCTGTGCAAATGGAACCTAATCTGGTTGTTGAATTTTATTCTCGATAATTTTTCTGTAAGAGAAATTGTTTCTCTCTTCTATTATGATAACTTCAAAATATTGTGTTATTCTTACAATATTTGAAGTTAATAAGTTCTTTTTGTAAATGGTTCTATATTAAGTTTATTGCTATGTTTTATAGTCATAAATTTGTATAGTTCCATTTCTTTTTTGTGTATCTAATTTATAAATTCAAAAAACATAAATGTAAGCTTGCTTTAATATTTGTTTTTATCTTTGCAAAACGAGCCGTTTATTGTGCAGGATATGGTATTATGAATGATGTTTCAGTTGAATATCAGGCAATAGAAGAAAACAAAGGGAGAGATGATCCTTTAATAAGCGAAGCAGATAATTGTCATCCAATGTTTCGTGTTGCTCCTTCAAGCGTAGAATTTAATAAATTGCGCAAACGACTTTTACGTCATATGCGACAAGCTTTGGATGATTTTTCTATGCTCTCTACAGGGAAAAAATGGCTTGTTGCTTTATCGGGTGGAAAAGACTCTTATGGTTTATTAGCGCTTCTTTTAGACTTAAAGTGGCGAGGTCTTTTATCCGTTGAAATTCTAGCCTGTAATCTTGATCAAGGGCACCCAGGATTTCCTAAGCATATTCTTCCAGACTTTTTAAGTTCTTATAAAATTCCATATCGTATTGAATATCAGGATACTTATTCCATTGTTACAGATAAATTGGCAGAGTCGCAGACATATTGTTCACTTTGTTCTCGATTACGACGTGGTAATCTCTATCGTATTGCACGTGAAGAGGGATGTTCTGCATTAGTTTTAGGTCATCATCGTGATGATGTTTTAGAAACATTTTTTATGAATTTGTTTCACGGTGGCCGATTAGCTGCCATGCCTGGAAAACTTAAAAATGATGAAGGAGATCTTTTTGTATTACGTCCTCTTGTTTATGCTGCTGAGGAAGATATGGAAAAATTTTCTCAAGAAATGCAATTTCCAATTATTCCTTGTAATCTTTGCGGTAGTCAAGATGGATTACAACGTAATGCAATGAAAGAAATGCTGAAAAATATAGAAAGACAAATGCCAGGACGTAAAGATACGATGATTCGCGCTTTAACAAATGTACGCCCAAGTCATTTGCTTGATAAGAAATTCTTTGATTTTAAAACGTGTTAATAAAAATTAGATATTTTAAAAATAAGTTTAAAGAGTTTAAGATAAGAGACTTATTTATAATGATAATTTATTTTTTTTCATTTAAATATCGTCAGATTGTTTTGTTTCAAATTCTCTTATATTGCAACCATAAAAAACATCCGTTTGCATATCACAAAGGAAATTCTTGTGTGCATAAAACACTCTTGAAAAAAGTTTCCTTTCACTAACCAATGACTGTCGTAATATGAAAAATGGGAAAATAGTACGGTTGTCGATTTGCTCTTTTGTTAATTAAAAATGGTGAGCCTTGTGTGGATTTTATTCTTTTTCGCCGCCGTCACCGCCATTTAAAGCTCATTTAAGGCATTAAATTAAGAGAATATATAACTGCTTGGTATTTTGGGAGTGTATAGCAAACATTCAGAGTAAGGATTGCTCGTAAATTCTCATGAAGTAAGTCACATGATCGGTTCTTGTTATGAAAAGTCGCTTTTTTATAAACCAATGCTGATAGAAATCTTCATCATTGAGGACAGGGAAGGAGTTAAATTTTTAAACTGCTATACCATAAAGGTCATAGGCATCCGATTGTTCGATTTTAACGGTGACAAATTCACCAACACGCAGTGGGCGTCGTGATGATATATGGACAACACCATCTATTTCTGGAGCATCGTACTGACTACGTCCTTTGGCAACTTTTCCTTGACTTTCATCGATAAGCACTCGGAGTCTTTTTCCAATTTTTTTCTTTAAAAGATGTGTAGAAATTTGTTGTTGTTTTGCCATAAAACGATGCCAGCGGTTTTCTTTCACCTCTTCAGGAATATTTTCTAATCCCAAATCATTTGCGGCAGCTCCTTTTACTTCTTCATATTTAAAGCACCCCGCGCGTTCAATTTTTGCTTCTTCTAGCCATTCTAGAAGTATATTAAAATCTTCATTCGTTTCACCAGGAAAACCAACGATAAATGTTGATCGCAAAGTAAGATCTGGACATATTTTCCGCCATTTTTCAATTCTACGGTTTGTTTTTTCCATAAGTGCGGGACGCTTCATGTGACGCAAAACAGTTGGTGATGCATGCTGAAAAGGTATATCCAGATAAGGAAGAATTTTTTTTGCAGCCATAAGTTCGATAACTTCATCAACATGGGGATAAGGATAAACGTAATGCATACGTACCCAAATACCCATATCGCCTAGTTCGCGACAAAGATCAAAGAATTTAGTTTTGATTGTACGATCTTTCCAAGAATTTTCGAGATATTTAAGATCAACACCATAAGCACTCGTATCCTGTGAAATAACCAAAAGTTCTTTTACACCCGCTTGCACGAGTTTTTCAGCTTCACGAAGAACATCGCTGATGGGACGTGAAGTGAGATCACCACGCAAAGTAGGGATGATACAAAAACTACACCGATTAGAGCATCCTTCAGAAATCTTTAAGTAGGCGTAATGGCGAGGTGTTAAACGAATACCTTGGGGAGGAACTAAATCAAGAAAAGGATCATGAACAGGAGGAATTGCTGTATGAACAGCTTCTATAACGCTTTCATAAGCTTGCGGTTTTGTAATAGCCAATACATTAGGATATGTTTGGCGAATAGCATCAGGATCAGCACCAAGACACCCTGTTACAATAACTTTTCCATTTTTTTTAAGAGCTTCATCAATATTGGCTAATGATTCTCTCCTTGCCGAGTCAAGAAAACCACAGGTATTCACAATAACGACATCAGCTCCTTGATGTTGACGTGAAATCTCATACCCTTCAGAGCGAAGGCGTGTAATAATTCGCTCAGAATCTACGAGTGCTTTTGGGCATCCGAGGGAGACAAAACTAATACGAGGTGCTACCATGATGATCCTACAATTACTATGAATGATTGAGTTACGCTTTTATTAATTTAAAAATAATGTTCTTTATTTTTATACCTATGCAATACAATCTGTTACAAAGTTATTTGATTTTTTTCTACAAAATTTTATGTGTTTTTATGCATGCATACAATTTTGTCTTATTATATCGTAAAATTCCGTTATTGAGGATGATGATATAAGACAGCTTCCTTCAAAGCATTTAAGTTCTTTTCAAAGAACGTGGTGAATATTTTAAAACTTACTTGTCAAGCCTTGCATTAAGTGAAGAACATGGAGGGAAGGGAAAGTGAAACCCGCTCGATAAGGATCTGGATTGTTTATAAACCGAATTGGGGCCATCCTTTGACTGTGGAGAAGAAGTCAATTGCGTGTGGCACAATAAAAAAATACTCAACAGCTTCTTACTGCGATATCTATCGCGTACTATAAGGTTTATTTTTTAATATTTGCGAATAAGACCGGTAAGTTTGCCTTGTATTTCTACACGCTCGGATTCGTATGTCCGTACTTCATAATGAGGATTTGCGGCTTCTAATGCAATAGAAGCTCCTTTGCGTCGATAACGTTTTAATGTGGCTTCTTTTTTATCAATAAACGCAACAATAATTTCACCTGTTATTGCTGTATTTTGACGTTTCACAATGATCGTATCTTTATCAAGGATACCAGCCTCCATCATAGAATCATCTTTAACTTCTAATGCGTAGTGCTCACCTGTATTAACCATATCGAGTGGAAGAGAAAGGCTGTTTATTTGTTGCAGTATAGCAGAGGCGGGTACGCTCGCAGAAATACGTCCCATAATAGGAATGGTGATATTTTTTTTTTCTTCTTCATCAAAGGGACTCAAGCTTTTTGATATTTCCCTTTTCTTTCTTTCTATCATACTGGGAGAAATTTTACGTGCTAAAGAAAGGTTAAATGTTATTTTCTCAGGAAGTCGAATCACCTCCACAGCACGAGCACGATTGGGCAAGCGACGTATAAAACCTCGTTGTTCTAAGGCTATAATGAGCTTATGAATACCAGACTTTGAAGAAAGTTCTAATGCATTTTTCATTTCTTCAAAAGAAGGAGGAACACCAGTTTCTTTTATATGGTTATGAATAAACAAGAGTAGCTCATACTGTTTACATGTTAGCATTCAACATTCCAATCAAAATAATAAAAATTAGTAAAGTAAAAATACATGTATATATAACACTTTTACAATTTTTTATCGCCAAATCAAAATTATTTTCTTTGTTTTGATCTTATCGTTTAATAAATCAATATGTTTATTTATAGATATATTTAAATTATTATTTATATACTGTATATCTACATTAATATTAAATAATGTATAAATATACTTTATAGTTCTGACTGAATTATCCAACACTAAATTTTGTGACTAGTATTATCCTTTTCTTCTAAAAATATATCTACGTATTTTGTAATTTTTGATATAAAAAAGTTAATTAGAAGGCATTCTATATATTCAAAACACTTAAAATAATTTTGCATACTGCATATTATTTCTGCTTTTTTATTCTTAGTAAAATTATCTACAGCTCTAATAGTGAGCATAATTTATAGTCATTCGGGATATTTTCAATGAGACTAAATTTTTTCTTCATATCTACTTGATTCTATAGGATAAATTGGCTTTCATTATATATTCATTATACATGAATAAAAATCATACTCTCAAAGCCATTGTTGCTCATTGTTCCATTTTCAAGTCTAACGTGTCAACCGCTATATACTATTTTCATGAACCCTAATGTTGCGATAATTTTTGGTTATTGAAAGGAGGCATAAAAGGTATTTTCATTTCTTTTTTATAGTTTTATTCTCTCGCTTATATCGGTCAAGAAAATGCTTTTTATTGTTTCAATATAAAAAAGATTTGAAATGAGAAAAACTTACAGTATTTGAGAATTTTCACTCAAGTAAAAAAATAATAAATTATTATAAATCAATATATTATCTTATAAAGCTGTATTCATATTTGAAAATTGAACACTAAAATATAAAGATATAAAAATAATATTATAATAAAAGGTATTTTTTCTTCTCTACCCATTATGCTCAACAACCCATGTGAGGGGAAGGAGGTATTTCTCATAATTTTAACGCTTCGAATCTATGCAATATTTTGCAGTGAAATTTTTCCTTTATTGAAACTTCAAAAAGAAGATTAAAGAGTACTTATACAATGATGAAGTAAAGGGGCGAAAACGGAAAATTATTGATAACTGAAGAAAATAATAATATTTTTTTCCAAAAGGTGTTGACCAAATGGAAAGTCAACCGTATGTTCCCTTCACTTTCTGCAAACTAGATAGTATGCAAACTAGATAGCTTGTGTGAGAGCGCGTAGCTCAGCTGGTAGAGCAACTGACTTTTAATCAGTAGGTCCAGGGTTCGAATCCCTGCGCGCTCACCAAATTTAAGTAATATCAATAGGCTATAAAAAATTTAAGAATCTTTTTTGTTTTGATTCTTTTTGAAGTTTTTATCGATTCTATAGTCTGTCATTTTCTATCAGCTGTTTTTGGAATAGAGCGGTGCTATGCTGTCTCCATTTTCAACAAACTTACGGATAGGGTTGTACCTGCGTTGGCAGCACATGCGGTTTCTAATTTTCTCAATCCATAGGTGGTTTTTTAATACCCACTGCATTACATGATTCGCAAAACAGTTGCTAAAATCACCACTTATTCACACTTATATTATGAAATGAATTTTCTATAAGATGTTGATTTGTTTAAATTTTAATCTTTTTAACATCTACTATAGTACATTTATTTTGTATGAAAACCATAAAAAGGTTAACAATACGTTAATTTCTTGATAGAAGGGGCCAATTCAAGAGTGGTGTATGCGCGAGGGGAATCATTTAAAAACGTAAATTCTTCCGTTGCGTACAAAAAGCGTGACGTGGTTTTTACAAGTAGTACTTAACAGAAATAAGTGGACTGAATAGATGCCTTCAAATAGAAAAAAGAAAATTACTTTTATGATTAAACCAACACTTCAATTGTTTTCTATGATCGTCATTTCTCAGTCACTGGTATCTTGTTGCGCAAGCCAAACTATGAATTTTTCAATAAAAGATTCCTATCATAATAAACCAATTAACGTAAACACTTCTGTACTACCTCAACAAGTATCCAATAAGAAGAATCAATCGGAAGAAAAAAAGCGTGGACGAGCGATTGTTGGTAAACCTTATCAAATAAAAGGAAAGTGGTATTATCCTCAAAGTGATCCAACTTATAAACGTGTTGGCGAAGCATCATGGTATGGTTCAGATTTTCATGGACGTTTAACTGCCAACGGTGAAATTTATGACATGAATCTTTTGACTGCTGCTCATCCTACAATGCCTTTACCTAGCTATGCTCGTGTTACTAATTTGAAAAATGGGTCTTCAATCGTTGTTAGAGTGAATGATCGCGGACCTTTTATGAAAGACAGAATCATTGATTTATCAAGGCAAGCTGCGGCAATATTGGGGTATGTAGATAGGGGGGTCGCAGATGTTAAAGTAGAATATATTGCTGAAGCACCTGTTGGCTATTATGATGCTGCATATTTAATGTCCTCTTATACTCCTGGAAATGCTGCCCCATATTCATTAGCGTCGGAAAATGTTGCGAAAAAAAGAGAAACTGTTTTGTTAAAAGAGCAGCGCAATACAAGGAACAAAAAAGAATTAGCTAAAGCAGCTGCTGTTGAACAAGAACAACGTAATAAAACTGTTGCAGTTAAATTGCCAGAAATTGGTCCTATCATGGTTGATAAGCCGATACCATTCGATCAAGTTGCTTCTATAAATAAGCTAAACAAAAAAACAAAGGTTAATTGGCTACAACTGTTTTAAGAAAAAATGCATTGATTTTTTATCTATATAATTTTCTAGTAAAAAAGGTAAGAAATTACGGATTTAGTGTAGGATTTTTATCTTAAAGCGCTTTGTCCTTTTCAAAAAGCGTGGTTGGGTTCTATTATTATAAATTCAGTACGGCCTTTCCACTCCATTGCTGGTCTATTCGTCGTTATTATGATATTGCTTGCTTAATAAAGCGTGTACTTTTCTTGCTGTAATAGCTTTTGCTAGACGAAGGTAAATTATTGTGTCAGTCTGTTTGTGTAATCTCTAAAACAACTTGGACAATCGATTTGAGAGGAATAAAAAGCTTAACAAGTAAAAAAATATTTTCTTTTGATTCGGCCTTGCATCTTTCTAAAGTATCTACGGTAATATCTTATGAAAAGATTATGCATTATCTCATGCTTTTGTTTATCATGTTCTTTAATGGAGTAAGTTCCCTCACGAAAAACAGAGCGTCTCAAACAAAATACACTTACATTGCCAATTCATGGACTTATTTAAAAGAGACATACTTTAACACGCTACAAGCCTATTTTACGACAGCCCCTGTGAATGGTATAACGATAAAGCCATTGAGCACCACCATCTTTATGCTTATGAAGAAGCAAGCCGGCACCATCATTATATTTGCCAGCCCCCAATGTCGCGACAGCCCTTGCATTAAGACGGTTCATAAGAGCCATTTTTAATCTTATACAAATTTTATCCACATACTCATCCCGCTTGTTATGTGCAAGCGAGTGGTTTTGATTGATTCAACATAAACAGGTTTGGAATGAGAGAATCTTGCGTTATTCGAGGGTCTAATTCAATATGAATAACGCTAGATTATCATTATAAATCAATATGATTGTATCTTTAATAAGAAATAAAAGTTTGTATTTTGGCGTCGAGTAGAACCTCTTTTAAAGGTAATTTCACCGCAAGTAGTAGTTCACAAAATTACAATTAAAACAGAAAAATAATTGAAAAATTTTTCTTCTGAGAAGCTGATTTACGCAACAACTATTCTTTATTTCAGCCCCAAAAAAACTTTTTAAAATTACTTGATAAAGCAGAGCATTGCATATTTCTTATTGCGATTGAAGTGAAATAGCCATTGAAATCAGGAATAACACTTTTTGAATGAACTTAATAATTAAAATGGAAATTAGCTGAGCACAAGAGTTTTTCGATTTATACCGGTATAGGCTAATTTGTTTTCCAAACTGAATATTGCGTAATACAGTTAAATTGACTTTACAATTATAAAGTTGTAGAATTTTAGACTTTTTATAAAATACTAATTGTCTTGAATATAAATAAAGTACATAATAACAATATGAGGGGGATATTATGTCATATAAAAAAACCGCAGGTGATTGGCACTGTGAATAGTGCAACTTTAACTTGTTATAAACCATTGGTGTGAGATAGAAAAAAATAAAAAAGCAGGATAAGGGCGGTGCAGCGCCCTTATCCATTGTATTATTGAGAAACAATTTAGGAGGGGAAATGTTTCGTATTAATCTCGACGAGAATAGCATAACTAGATTAAATGATTTTTAGACTATTGTGCTTAATGATTCAGCTATAATTTTAATTGATTCAGCTTTTTTACAGAATCAGAAAATTGAAACTGTTGCGGCAAAGCTTAATGTAGAGACAGAGATTTTAGCATCAGATTTTTCAATCTTGTTAAGAGAACTAGAAAAGAATGGTTTTCTTTTAAAAAAGGAAAACTTGATTAGTGCGTCAGATTCGATTTTTGATCTTAAAAAATTATGGGCACCTGTAACACCTATTATACATATTATCCAGAATTGCAATAGCCCTTGTATCATGTGCGATTGCTGGAAGATTAAGGAAAAAAATTGGCATACTCCAGAAAGTTTAATACCCTTATTTAGAATGTTGAAAGAAAAAGGAGCTGCCTCAGTGATGCTTTCTGGGGGAGAACCTTTAGTGCATCCGAGGCTTAAAGATATTTTATTAACGTTGAATGAACTAGGTCTGCCTGTTGAATTAAATACCAATGGCATCTTATTGCATAAAAATTTATGGATTTCACAGTATGACATAAAAGAAATTGTTGTTTCTATGGATTCGACTAGTGTCCAAGGATATTATGATATACGGGGGGCGAATAAATTTGATCGCGTGTGGAAAAACATTGAAACAGTTAAGAATCTTCAACCTCTGCAAAGTATAGGAATAAGAGCGACAGTTACTAAAGAGATTCTAGAAAATATTATTAATTTTATCGATTTTTGTATAAGCAAAGATGTCGATTATATCGGATTCAACCCGCTCGATACGTCGTCATTTTGTTTTTCTAGAAACAATAATACAAAGGATCGATCTAAGGCTTTAAGCAACAAAATTCTTCCGCCAAACGCCTCACTTTTTCATTTGAGAGATGAATTATCAAGGAAAGAATCCCCCCTCCAGATTTATATAGATAAAAAGTTCCAAGAAAGGAAAATCTCATGGACGTCACAAAATTTTGTAAATTGTATTAATTATTACTTAGGAGAAAATTCTGCGTACGTTTCGTCGCCGTTAATGTGTTTATTTCCATTTTCATCCTTGGTATTGGACTATAATGGAGATTTAAAAAATTGCTTTTATTCAGAAGCTTTTGGGAATCTACAAAATTATGAGGCAATAGATTGGTCTGCTCAAAGCGTTTTAAAATCTTTGAAAGAATCTGGCGCATGTAGCGGATGTCGTGGGAAGGTGTTTTGTGGATAAGGTTAAGCAATTTAAGATTTATAGTGTTAGCAAGTCTACTGCTCTAGTGGTTGCTGTTTTACCACTTTTTTTGTCGGAAAAATTGCATTTGTCGCAAGCGGATATTGTTTTAATCGGTAGTTATTTTTTATTGCTTCCTTTGATCTTAGAAGTCCCCTTGGGTTTATTATCAGATGTTTATGGAAGTAAGCGCGTTATTTATACTGGGCTGTTTTTCTTTCTTTGCGGTTTTTTAGCTCTTTTTATGAATTATGCATATTTTGCTTACGCCACTTATTTGTTGTGTATCACATTAGCGTCCGCTTGTTTCTCAGGTGCGGAAGATAGTTTACTCTTTTCTGTAGTACCAAAGCATCGCACACTGTTTTCCGTTAAGTCCGAAGTGGCTGCTGTTACCTATAGTGTGACAACGGTACTTATTTTTTTAGGGGGAATACTTTATTATGTGCATCCTGCATTGCCTGTAATTTTTCAAATCCTTTCATTAATTTTTGCTATTTTTATGTTTTCAAAACTGACGAAGGGATTAGATAGTTTTCATATCAACGCTCATCCGAGTATTTTCACAGTTATGTGCGCCAGCCGTAAAGAAGTCAAAAACCCTTATCGCTTCACTCTTATTTTTTTAAGTGCAGTTTCAGCTTTTGCTATTTTGGTTAATAATCGAACTGTTTCTATCGCATTTTCTGATTTTTTGCCATTTCAACCTGCTATTTTGGTTTCGATTATTTTTATCATTGGGAATTTTTTTTCAGCAAGTTCCAATATATTGTTTCAGAAGTATTTTTCAAAGTTTCAAAATCCTATTTTTCCCGTCTTAATGATTGGTTGTATGGTAACCATTGCTTTTTTTCTCATGTCATTTCAAATCATTGCGGCTCTTATATTAGGATTTTTACTGCTATGTGTTTTTAAATCTGCTTATCGATCTTATCTGTCGTCTCTTCTTATAAATTCACTGATTGATCCCAAAGCTATCGCGACTGTTTTATCATTTACAGCCATTATTACAGCTGTTGTATCCTTTGCATTCAGTTTTTTATACGGTCATGTTTTTTCAACATTCTGGCAAGCTAATTTGTGGTTGGCAGTGATTATGGCTGTGATTTTTGGGGTGTCTGCTTTAATTATTTTTGTCAGAAAACAAGAAATCATTTGGTTACAGCCTGAAAATGCACAATCGTCAAAACAACATTTCTTGAAACGCAAGCATCAAGAGTTTTGCTATGGGCAAATTTATCCGGAAGCATCGTGCATTAATGAAAACATCAAGGATGGCTCTTTTCGACAAAGTCTCTATCCTGCACCAAATTTGATAACACTTTGCGATGAAATAGTCGAATGGGAGTTTATCCGGGGTACTGTATTGAGCCAAATGGATTTGCTACATCAAAAGGCGATTATTGATCAAATCAATAAGATCTTTCAAGATCGATTAAGCAAGAATATAATCTTATCACATGGAGATTTACATCCTGATAATATCATTGTTACTTCTGATAGTTCTTTTATGGTAGTGGATTGGGATTTATGTCAAGAAGCCAGTCCGGAATTGGATATCTTAACATTTTTCACCAGTCCAAGATTATCTCTCAATTTAGAAGAACGGATAGACTATATTTCTCATTTGCTGTCTATATCAAAGGATGAAGCTTTACCAATGATAAAAGCGTTTGTGGCTAAAAAAATTTCTGATCTTTCTCTATACCAAAATATTTTCATGAAACAATTAGTATTGGATTATATGAACTTGAATAAGAAATTTCATGGGCGATAATATTGTAATTTGTAATGAAAATTGCAGTGCGGGCTGCAATCATTGTCCGTATTCGATGGAATATATGGTGAGAGATGACGCGTTGCCTGAATCTTTATATACAATAAATGACATAAAATCTGATTTTATTATTCTTTCTGGTGGAGAGCCTTTTGAGCTCGATTATGATTTACTTCATAAATATACTTGTATGTGTCTCATTTGCAAAAAATATTTTCGGATTGCAACAGGGGGGCACATCTATATTCAACCATATTTGAAGCTATTAAAGAGTAATCCGTTCTTTTTAGGGATACAAATAGGCACAGATGTTATTTCAGAGATAAGAAATCTAGACAGTAAAAAATATAAACAAACGTGGGTGCGTAACATAGAATGTATGAAAAAAGATAGCGTACCATATAGTGTGACGATTACTTTATCGGAGAGATTCGATTTGGCAGAAGTGTTAGCTCTAATACGTATCGCTACTCCCGAGTTCATTTCAGTTAAATATGATACGGGATTTTTTTCTGGCTGTGAAATAAAATATGGATATACGCATCAGAGTTTACACCAATAAATATAAACTATCGGATTCTTTTCACAGTTCTTCTGGTGTGTTAGTTGAAAAAACAGAACTGATAATTTTATTTACTGCTCAGGATAAAGTTATTTCGCCCTTTGCTATGGAGTTGCCATTGTCACCTAGTCACGGAGAAATGCCGGACGATTTTATAAAATCTGTAAATGAAAGATCAATAAATCAAAGTAAACACTTTTCAAATTCTTTAAGCTATTTCTTTGGGTTGGAAGTTTTTTTTAAAAAAGTTGAAATGGCTAAAATTATTAATTCTGGATTAATAAAATCTATTAAAACGATAGGAATAGGTGCAATTATTGATGATGAGATACGTAATTACGATTTGATAAAATTGAAATCATCGAATCAGTATTTGGATGATACAATTGCAATTGTTAATGAAAACAAAAATGTAAAATTTATTATTGATTTCAATGCAAGTATTAATTTTGAGCAGTGGAATTATTTTATTGATAGGATAGATAAGAATAATTTGTTTGGAATAGAACAGCCTGTGAAATTTCCTTCAAAAATTCCAGATTTGGGTTTCTTAAATATCGCTGATGAGACATTCGTGAAATGTGGTTATGAAAAAATTCACGAATATGGCTATAATGCTTTTGTCTATAAGCCATTTGCAAGTAATATTAAAGAATTATATAAGTGTTTTGAGAATAAAAATAACTACGTTGGTATGGTTGGAAGTAATGTTTCAGGCCCTTTAGATTGTAGTTTTTGTAACATCATAAATCATTATATGCCTACCAAATTAGCAGGAAATCGTGCAAGTAATTTTGAAGCGCATCCGTTAAATAATAAAACTGAGGATTTAATGAGAATTCGAGAAAAAAAGATATCTCATCTCTGATGAATTGTTTATTTATCTTGATAAATTTTGCCAAAAGGTATCGGATTTGTATTTTGATATGAATAAATTAAAAGAAATTGCTACAAATATATAGTATTTCCCACTCTGAAGCAGCTATGTTTCGTGAATAGATATAGGACATACCGATGGAAGAACGATATGGTGCTTGTCTCATGTATCGGGATCTTATATACTAAAAGTGTCAAAGATGGTGGCAAAATTGGCTTTGATTTTTTTGATATTAGCAGTAATTTAAGCAGCAACTTGCCTTTTTTATTCAAGATTTTTGATGAGAAAGGATTATAGGTATTTCAGTTTGATGTAACTCAAAATAAGCGAACGGTATTTTTAAGCTTGATGTTTATTATAAAGCTGAGCTCAACCCCAATCAAAACAGTATGGCAGGTGGACTTATTATCTTACTTAAAAGGGGCTAGCTAAGAAGCATACGCTTGTTATTATATCGAATGTTCTCAATTTGCATTCGATTAAACTTACAAATCAAGATGGCTTTTATTCTAATATCATCAATACTGGGCTTTATAGATTAAACATTCAAGTCCAATAGTTCGCAGAACAAATGAGCCATGCATCCAAAATGCCAATTACGAGTAATATAAATCCAGATGATATTGTAGCTGATATTCACGTAATACCATCAATACTCCCAAATAACTCCTATTATCGTAAGTTTTTCTTTTCTCTTGAGATCATCACCAACGTCATAAAAATATATTTTACCATGCTGTTGCACGTTTGGATTTTTTACAAAAATAGAAATTTCCATAGAGTAGCTCAAGATCCTAAACAAAAATATTAAAATATAATGTTTTTTATTTTTTATTATTTAAAAAATAACATAAACATTGGAATAACTCTCCAAAAGCAACAAAACTCTTTGTAAGAAGAACTCTGATCATTTTCTTTGAAAAAAGAGCAATGAAGAGAATATCACTAAAAAGAGCTTTGAGCGATTGGCTTGAAAAACTCTCAAAAGAGATTTCTCTATTGTGTGGTCCTATGATTTTTCACCAAGGTGGGCTATTCATAGCGTTTTGTAGGCCGACCGCCTTTTGGGTTTTGTCTTCATAAATTTCACGAAGATAGTCGTAACAGCATAAAAGCTCTAAAGTTTGTTGAATAATTCCTTTATCCTTTAAAAGCTTCCAATCACGCTTATAAACATCTCGTGCAGGTAAAACCATCTGGTAAATGATCACAAGGCTCTACAATGAGTTTTGCATGACTTAACAAATAGGGTGATCAACACAATGTCATAGTGAGTGAAGGCAGGCCTATTTCAAAACGCCCCCCCTCA
Source organism: Bartonella sp. AP72JLCBS (assembly GCF_042195705.1). NCBI lineage: Bacteria > Pseudomonadati > Pseudomonadota > Alphaproteobacteria > Hyphomicrobiales > Bartonellaceae > Bartonella > Bartonella sp. AP72JLCBS. The sequence goes on from NZ_JBHIOU010000002.1 coordinate 183,442, forward strand.
CTCAATTCAAAAATCAAAGCAAGGGTTGGTATGGTTTTATTCATTTTTAAAAGATGCGCTTGTAAACTTGATGAGAAATGACCTCCTTTGATTGTTCTTTGAAAATTTTCCCACCATACACGAAACATTTCTTGAGCTTCAGCAGAAAAGCGTATGGTAATAGGGTGTTTTGGTGATCCTAAAGGTTTATCATAAAGAGAACGAAAGACTTCTTGATAGCTTTCCCATGCCTCTTGTTTAGGAGGTCTATCAACCCATAACCGCTCTTGTCGTTCATCGGGCCACACCAGCATTTGAAATCGTTGCAATAAGCCGTCATTATTTGTTCCATGGTGCATTGCTTGAATAATGGCAATAATCCGTGAAGGTTGAATGCCCCTAATCATAGATAAAGTGACATAAGGGATAAAAATGGTTCCACGTCCTATACGGTCATAAGTAAATTGATCATCTTCATTAAAAGCTTCCAAATAAAAAGCACAGTCTGATTGATACTCCTTTTAAGAAGGCTTTGCTCAATAATACAGAATTTACCTCTGCGATGTATGGAAGCAATGAAGGTGGTGGGATTCAAGGCAAAAAAGCACCTTCACCAAAACATTCTGGAGGTCATAAGAATACGGCAAATATACGGATGATTTCGCATATCGGTTGTGAAGATGGTTGCGGTTATGTTTGGCAATTTGTGAGAGATGTTTGTTTCATGCAAACGGTAACTGGAACCTCACCAAATGTACAGTTTAAAAAAGATATGTATGCATTGTGAGCTGGTGGAGACTGGTCTGATACTACGAATATCAATCCACATCTGCGTGCAGTCATTATACGGAATGCCATTTATGAATCGGCTGGCGCCCGTGGCTGTAGTTATCCACGGCATTTTGTTTAGGAGGGGTAGATGATAGATTATCCAGAGCATTTAAATAGCAAGCAAGATTATCTGAACATGCTTTCCTTTGATAAGGCTGAAACCGTAAGGAGGCTAGGGAATCTTTTAGCAACACGTTTTTATTGGGTCTTTGTTAAAGAGCTTGGAGAGGGAGAAGAGGAGATTGAAGATGACACGCATAAGGTTTGTCTAACAACAACCATGCCGTTTGATTTAAATGGTGATTTTGTAGAAAAGCGTTGTCAGTACGAATTACAGGAAAGCGAATATGCACCGCTCTTTCAACTTGGCTTTCGTGTTGAAGAAGTCGAGCAGCTGATCAAAGAGCATAGCCAATAGAGATCATAAGAAAACATTTTTATCCAGCCCCACTTTTGTGGGGCTTTTTTTATGGAGCGTCAGATGAGAAAGATATCGAAAGAAGGATTAGAGCTTATCAAACAATGGGAAGGTTTGCGTTTAGAGGCATATAGAGACACGGCATGTGTCTGGACGATTGGTTATGGTCACACCAGCAATGCGGGTCACCCCCTTGTCAAAAAAGGCATAACAGTACGATTATTAGCACAATAGTAAGCCTCTACTTTAGTCTTAGAATTTGTGTTATCTTCAAAATAATAAGAAAGGCTGAAGGGAATATTTGAAAGACCGATTTTGAGAGTTTTATATTCTAAGTAAGGTAAATCTTGCGTATTGATTGTTCTTTTCTCTAAGCTTTCTACATCTTCTAAATTTTTTACATCCCTTAAGTTATTTACATCTTCTAAATTTTCTACATTATGTACATAAAAGTTAATTTGGATATTTTCATCTTTCTTTAAAAAAAGTAAAGGAAGAAGATGATAGTAAATTTCATTATGAACTAAGTTTATATCTAACACATTTTGTTTATAAGGCCCTTCAAAAGATAAATGTGTATTCCACCATTTATCTTTTTCGCCATTTTCTTTTTTAAAAGAATCTTGTGTAAACTGTGGAGTGAAATTCAGTGAAATTTGAGCATGATGTTCATCTTTGCTAAAACTAATGATTTTAACTTCTTCGAATATTTTCAAGTAAGTAATACGTCCAACCCCTTTACATCCTTCTTGAATTTTATAATCACTTTTATAAGTAGAGAAAGATTTGATATTCTCTTTTGTAAATCCATCTCCATTATCGAAAACACTTATAGAAAAAATTGGTTGATTCTCCCACAAATCTGCATTGCCATAAAGTTGGAATAAAATATCAATTTTTGTTGCATGAGCTTGTATAGAGTTAACGATAGATTCCTTAAGAACTGTAACGATATTCGTTTCTGAAGAAAGATCGCGGATTATAGCATTAAGATTGACAAGCATAAGTACACCAATATATTTTATTTATATATCTCGTTGTAATATTTAAATTTTATAATGATATTAAACACACTATTCCTGATGAAAAGTTAATAATTTCTCACCATAAGAGATATTGTATATGCTTGATAACGGTTTTTGTATAGAGGTATTGGACAAGATCTCCACACACTAAAAATAAAGACTAACCAAAATTTGAAAAACTTTATTAGAATCAGAATAAAATACTTATTCTTTCTAAAGGATTTTTCAAATGTTACCCCCTTTGGTAAAACTTTACGCAAACTTCGTATTGTTCGCTCAGAACGCCTCTATAGATATGGCTAAGAAATTAGACATATCTGTATCATTTTTATCTTCTGTAGAAATTGGCAAAAAATCTGTTCCTGTAGGACTGTAGGAAAAGATAATTGAACTCTATGATTTAGATCAAGAGAAGGCTTTACTCTTAAGAAAAGAAGCTTATGTTTGACGCAAAAGTTTTACAATCAAGACTTCTGATCCGTTGAGGCATGAAGCTGTTGGTGAGTTTGTTAGAAATTTAGAGAATTTTTCACAACAAAACTTAGCAGAATTAAAAGACGTTCTTGAGAAAGTTTGCAAAAAAAGAGGCGTCCTATAGAGATAGGTTGAAAAATCCTATTCCCCTAACTTTATTAAGGCATCCCTCGCAGCAAAAAAGATATGAATTTCAAAAACTTAATAGGAATATAAAGCTATATGGTGGGCGATGAGAGACTCGAACTCCCGACATCCTCGGTGTAAACGAGGCGCTCTACCAGCTGAGCTAATCGCCCAATGCAATGATCAGCAATTGAATGGAGACTATTTAAGGAAGAATTTTTCTAAACGCAAGAATAAAGATGGGATTTGATAATTTTTTTTTAAAATGCAGAATCCTTCTTGACATAAACGCATGAACCCCTTACACGACCGCTTGTACCAAATTAAATTGGTTCGAAAAAAATGCGCGGGTGTAGCTCAGTTGGTTAGAGTGCTGGCCTGTCACGCCGGAGGTCGCGGGTTCGAGCCCCGTCACTCGCGCCATTTCGTGATTCCTTATGAAATTTCCTTTTTAAAATATCCATATGCTATGAGTAATGTGGTGGAGTGTTTGATTGGGAATAGATATGTTTTTTCTTTCTTTTTATATGGTTTATAAGAATAGGGCTTGCGTCTTTCTTTGCTCTGCGTTACCTATGCCGATAAGAAAAGTATCGCTCTGTATGCCTTAGAAGCAGTATGAATAGAGTTAATAGAGCGATTGTTAAATTTGTCTGTTTGGTCTCGCAATATTGAATCATTGTGTTAAACTCAGGCATTTCGTTACGATGGAAGAGGGTTATGGCTTATTTATTGAGCTCTTATTTGCCAGTCTTGATTTTCATTATTGTGTCAGCGGTTATTGCTGGAGTTTTGTTGATTACACCTTACATTGTAGCATATCGTTCCCCCGATCCTGAAAAATTATCGGCTTATGAATGTGGGTTTAATTCATTTAGTGATGCACGCATGAAGTTTGATATTCGTTTCTATTTGGTATCAATTTTATTTATTATTTTTGATCTTGAAGTTGCATTTCTTTTTCCTTGGGCTGTTTCATTCGAATCAATAGGTATGTTTGGCTTTTGGTCGATGATTGTGTTTTTAGCGATTTTGACTATTGGATTTATATATGAATGGAAAAAAGGAGCCCTTGAATGGAATTAAGATCTAATAATTCAACGATTGAGGCTCCAAAACCAAAAGGAATCATTGATCCAAATACTGGTGGGCTGATAGGATCTGACGATAAGTTTTTTCGTGATATCAATGCTGAATTATCAGATAAGGGTTTTTTAGTTACCTCGGCAGATGCTTTGATTACTTGGGCACGTACCGGTTCTTTAATGTGGATGAGTTTTGGTTTGGCTTGTTGTGCTATCGAAATGATGCAATGCTCAATGCCTCATTATGATAATGAGCGTTTTGGATATGCACCACGAGCTTCACCCCGCCAGTCAGATGTGATGGTGGTGGCAGGTACTCTGACAAATAAGATGGCTCCTGCTTTAAGAAAAGTGTACGATCAGATGCCAGAGCCACGTTATGTGATTTCTATGGGATCATGTGCAAACGGTGGGGGATATTATCATTATTCCTATTCAGTAGTGCGGGGATGTGATCGTATCGTGCCTGTCGATATATATGTCCCAGGGTGTCCACCTACAGCAGAGGCATTATTATACGGCATATTGTTGCTACAGAAAAAAATCCGTCGTACCGGATCCATAGAGCGATAGAGAGTTTTCTTGTCATGGTGGATGAAACATTGGTTGAGCTTGCTGCTTATTTGGAAAACAAATTAAAAAATAAGCTTGAAGAGACTGTTCTTGCTTTTGGTGAATTGACCATTGTGGCACGTCTTGATGCAATTATCGATGTCTTAATGTTTGTTCGTGATGATTCTCGCTGTCAATTTATTAATCTTACAGACATTAGTGGTGTGGATTATCCTTCTCGCGATAAGCGCTTTGATGTTTCTTACCAATTGTTATCTCCTCGTGAGAATTTACGCTTACGTGTAAAAGTTCGTACAGATGAAAATACTCCTGTTGCTTCAGCTTGTACGGTTTATCCTGGCGCAGAGTGGTATGAACGTGAAACGTATGATATGTATGGGATTTTATTTTCAGGACATCCGGATTTGAGACGGATTTTAACAGATTATGGGTTTGAAGGATATCCTTTACGCAAAGACTTTCCTGTGACAGGATTTGTTGAATGCCGTTATGATAATGAAGCAAAGAGGGTGATTTATGAGCCTGTTGTTTTGCGCCAAGAGATGCGTAATTTTGATTTTCTTTCTCCTTGGGAAGGAGGACAGTATACTTTGCCATGTGATGGGAAAGCAGATGAAAAAAAATAATATTGGTTTTGATAAGGCATTATATTAGGGTACTGTATTTCTTAAATAATTAAATATTTTTTAGCGTGATAGATTTTTTTGATATTTGATATGAAGTTTTTTAAAAAGCAAGGGGTTGATTGTGGCTGAGGTCAATGTTCGAAACTTTAATATCAATTTTGGTCCGCAGCATCCTGCCGCGCATGGGGTTTTGCGCATGGTTCTGGAGCTGGACGGTGAAGTTGTTGAGCGTGTAGATCCACATATTGGGTTGTTGCATCGCGGTACTGAAAAATTAATGGAAACAAAGACTTATCTCCAAGCTGGTCCTTATCTAGATCGTTTGGATTATGTTGCTCCTATGAATCAGGAACATGCTTTTGTTCTTGCTATTGAAAAGTTATTAGATATAAAAGTTCCTAAAAGAGGGCAATTAATACGTGTTTTGTTTTCTGAAATTGGGCGTATTCTTAATCATTTGCTTAATGTAACGACACAGGCAATGGATGTTGGTGCTTTAACACCACCGCTTTGGGGATTTGAGCAACGTGAAAGATTGATGATTTTTTATGAGCGTGCCTGTGGTGCTCGTCTTCATGCAAATTATTTTCGTCCTGGTGGCGTGCATCAAGATTTACCAGAATCTTTAGTTGAGGATATTGGTGATTTTATTGATCCATTTCTTGTTTCTCTCGGAAAACTTGACGCGCTTGTGACCCCAAATCGGATTTTTAAGCAGCGTAATGTGGATATTGGCGTTGTAAGTATTGATGAAGCTTGGGCACGCGGTTTTTCTGGGGTTATGATTCGTGGAGCTGGTGTTCCATGGGATTTGCGTAAAAGTCAGCCTTATGAATGTTACGATGAAATGGAATTCGATATTCCTATAGGTAAAAATAGCGATTGTTATGATCGCTATCTTATTCGTATGGAAGAAATGCGTCAATCAGCGAAAATTATGCGCCAATGTGTGGAACGTTTACTGAGTACTGAAAAAAATGGACCAGTTTCGAGCTTGGATCGCAAAATTGTACCACCGACGCGGAGTGAAATGAAAAGCTCGATGGAAGCACTGATTCATCACTTTAAACTCTATACGGAAGGTTTTCATACACCTCCTGGAGAAGTATATGTTGCTGTGGAAGCTCCGAAGGGTGAGTTTGGTGTTTATCTTGTTTCTGATGGAACCAATAAGCCTTATCGTGTCAAGTTGCGTGCTCCTGGGTTTGCTCATCTCCAAGCTATGGATTTTTTAACCAGAGGTCATATGTTAGCAGATGCTACAGCTATTTTGGGTTCGATTGATATTGTTTTTGGGGAGGTTGATCGCTAATGTCCGTACGCCGTCTTGCAGATGATGTTTATCAGCCCGCTGAGTTTTCTTTTACAAAAGAAAATCAGATATGGGTAAAAAATACCATAAAAAAATATCCTGCAGGGCGTCAGCAGTCTGCTGTAATTCCATTATTAATGCGTGCTCAAGAGCAAGATGGTTGGGTGACACGTGCTGCGATTGAGCATATTGCTCAGATTCTTTCCATGGCTTATATCCGTGTCTTAGAAGTTGCTACTTTTTATACTCAGTTTCAGCTTAAGCCTGTTGGAACAAAAGCGCATATTCAAGTTTGTGGTACAACGCCTTGTATGTTACGTGGTTCTGATGAATTGATTAAAGTTTGTCAGAAAAAAATTCATCATGAACCTTTTGCGACCAATCAGGATGGAACCTTATCATGGGAAGAGGTGGAGTGTCTTGGTGCTTGTGTGAATGCTCCGATGGTTATGATTTTTAAAGATACTTATGAAGATCTTACAGCTGAACGCCTTGAAGAAATTATTGATGCATTTGAAGCAGGTAAGGGTTCTGAGATAGCGGTTGGTCCGCAAAATAGTCGTAAATCGTCGGAACCGATTAGTGGTTTAACTTCTCTTATTGATGATGAGAAAGAAAAAAAGATCTCTCAAGTCTTCACCAAAAAAGGATAAGGAAAGAATTGGGAACATAATTAAGTATTTTTCTTGAGAAAATATTTTATTATTCTACCCATGACGGCAACATTTAACGAAAAGTAAGAAGTCTTGAAAAGATATTTAAAAACTGCATTTGAGGAAAAGCGGAAAATGCTATGGGTAATAGAAAAAAAGGTGGGGTATGCTAACTGATAAAGATCGTATCTTCACCAATATTTATGGTTTAAAAGACAAATCATTAAAGGCTGCGATGTTGCGTGGGCATTGGAATGGTCTGAAAGAAATGATTGACAAAGGTCGTGATTGGATCATTGATGAAGTGAAGGCATCGGGTTTACGCGGTCGTGGTGGTGCTGGTTTTCCTACTGGAATGAAGTGGTCCTTTATGCCAAAGCAGAATGATGGGCGTCCTCATTATTTGGTTGTCAATGCCGATGAATCTGAACCTGGAACTTGTAAAGACCGTGATATTTTACGTCATGACCCCCACACTTTGATTGAAGGATGTGCAATCGCTACTTTTGCTATGGGAGCCAATGTTGCTTTTATTTATATTCGTGGTGAATATATTCGTGAACGTGAAGCGCTTCAAGCTGCCGTTGATGAATGCTATGATGCGGGTTTACTTGGCAAAAAAACGAAATATGGGCATGCTTGTGATATTGTTATTCATCATGGAGCGGGTGCTTATATTTGTGGTGAAGAAACAGCTCTTCTTGAAAGTCTTGAGGGAAAAAAGGGACAACCTCGGCTTAAACCACCATTTCCTGCCAATATGGGGATTTATGGCTGTCCAACAACAGTAAATAATGTAGAGTCTATCGCCGTTGTTCCAACGATTTTGCGGCGGGGTGCTTCGTGGTTTTCATCAATCGGACGAGCAAATAATGTTGGAACGAAATTATTTATGGTTTCAGGGCATGTTAATGCACCTTGTACATTTGAAGACGCTCTTGGTGTTTCATTCCGTGAATTAATTGAAAAACATACGGGTGGTGTTCGTGGTGGATGGAATAATCTTTTAGCAGTTATTCCAGGGGGGGCTTCTTGTCCAGTCGTTCGTGGTGAGGATATGATCGATGCGATCATGGATTTTGATGGGATGCGAGATGTCGGGTCTTCTTTTGGCACAGGGGGAATGATTGTTATGGATAAATCAACCGATATTATCAAGGCAATTTGGCGTATAGCTGCTTTTTTCAAGCACGAGAGTTGTGGTCAGTGTACACCGTGTCGTGAGGGGACGGGATGGATGATGCGTCTTTTAGGGCGTATGGTTGAGGGAAGAGCGCAAAAACGCGAGATTGATCTTTTGTTTGAAGTGTCTAAACAGGTTGAAGGACACACTATTTGTGCGCTTGGTGATGCTGCCGCATGGCCTGTACAGGGGTTGATACGTAATTTTCGTCCGGAAATCGAGCGTAGAATTGATGAATACACGCGAAATGTAGTCCAAAGCAAAAATATTGCTTTAGAAGCGGTTTAATAAAGGATTTTGTTTTAAGAGCAACCGAATGCAAATTTTAAGTGGGTTATCCGCAGGTTGGATGGGTGATGATAAATATCAAAGTTGATGGCAAAGAGATTGAAGTTCCTGATTACTACACGTTGCTTCAGGCTGCTGAGGCGGCTGGGGCAGAAATTCCACGTTTTTGTTTTCATGAATCTTTGTCAATTGCTGGAAATTGTCGTATGTGTTTAGTTGAGGTTAAGGGTGGTCCACCAAAACCTCAGGCTTCTTGTGCTATGGGGGTTCGTGATTTACGATTAGGACCTAACGGTGAGGCACCTGAGATTTTTACCAATACACCGATGGTAAAAAAAGCACGTGAAGGTGTTATGGAATTTCTTCTCATTAATCATCCTTTGGATTGTCCAGTGTGTGATCAAGGGGGAGAGTGTGATCTTCAAGATCAAGCAATGCTTTATGGACGAGATTGTTCTCGTTATACAGAAAATAAACGTGCTGTAGAAGATAAATATATTGGACCTCTTGTCAAAACTGTTATGACACGGTGTATTCATTGTACACGGTGTGTTCGTTTTACAACGGAAGTTGCAGGTATTTCTGAGCTTGGTTTGATCGGTCGTGGTGAAGATGCTGAAATTACGACGTATCTTGAAAAAGCTATGACATCTGAATTACAGGGAAATGTTATTGATCTTTGTCCAGTGGGAGCTCTAACTTCAAAACCTTATGCGTTTCATGCCCGTCCGTGGGAATTGGTAAAAACGGAATCGATTGATGTGATGGATGCGCTTGGTAGTGCTATCCGTATTGATAGCCGCGGCCGTGAAGTTATGCGGATTATGCCGCGTACGAATGAAGATGTAAATGAGGAATGGATCTCTGATAAAACGCGTTTTATTTGGGATGGATTACGGACTCAGCGGCTTGATAAGCCATATGTACGCAAAGATGGAAAGCTTCAACCTGTCAGTTGGACAGAAGCTTTTGCAAAAATTAAAATGGTAATCTCTAAAATTTTTCCAGAAAAAATTGGAGCCATTGCGGGGGATCTTGCTTCTGTTGAAGAAATGTATGCCCTTAAAGCATTATTGAGTTCTTTGGGCTCAGCGCTTTTTGATTGTCGTCAAAGAGGGGGGGCTTTATCGCCAGAGTTTGGGCGCTCGAGTTATATTTTTAATCCTACAATTGTAGGTATTGAACAGGCTGATGCACTGCTTATTGTGGGATCTAATCCACGTCATGAAGCAGCTGTTTTAAATGCGCGTATTTTAAAGCGCCAACGGATGGGCAATTTTCCTATTGCATTAATTGGAGAGAAAGTCGATTTACGTTATCCTTATTCTTACCTTGGATCTGGGAGTGATACATTAACGACACTTATTCGTGGAGAGGATGTTTTTTTTAATGTCTTAAAAGAAGCGAAGAGGCCCCTTATTCTTATCGGAGAGGGAGCGGTTTCAGGAAGTGAAGGTTTATCTGTTTTAAAAAGTCTTGCTAAATTAGCTGATAATATAGGTGCTCTTAGTGAGACATGGAATGGGTTTGGGGTTCTTCATAATGCAGCATCGATTGTTGGAGGGTTGGACATAGGCTTTACTTCTAAGCTTGGGGTTGCAAATATACTTAAAACCTGTGAAGTTCTATTTTTGCTTGGTGCTGATGAAGTAGAATTAGCCAATACAAAAGCTTTTACAGTTTATATTGGGAGCCATGGTGATAATGGTGCACATGCTGCTGACGTTATTTTGCCTGCATCTGCTTACACTGAAAAATCAGGGCTTTATGTGAATACAGAAGGACGTGTTCAAATGACAAATCGGGCTGGTTTTGCTCCAGGTGAAGCAAAAGAAGATTGGGCTATTTTGCGTGCTTTATCGGATATTTTAGGACAAAAGCTCCCTTTTGATTCTCTTTCTCAATTAAGGCAATGCTTGTTTAATGATTATCCACACCTTTGTGCTGTTGATGATATAGTGCCTTCTGATATAAGTGGTCTTAAGGCGCTTGGTTCAAAAATGGTTTCTCTCGAGAGTCAAGCATTTACTTCTATGGTTAAAGATTTTTATTTAACAAATCCGATAGCACGTGCTTCTGCTGTTATGGCTGAATGTTCATCTCTTGCAAAAAACCGTGCTACACAAACAGTAAAGTAAGGGCAAAGGAAAAGGAATAATGATGTATGATTTCTTTATGACTTGGCTGTTGCCATTACTCATTATAATCGGAAAAACACTTCTTCTTTTGGTCGTTCTTTTGGTCTTAGTTGCTTATCTTCTTTATGCAGATAGAAAAATTTGGGCAGCGGTACAATTGCGTCGTGGACCAAACGTTGTTGGACCATGGGGTTTGTTACAGTCTTTTGCAGATTTAATTAAATTTGTTGTTAAGGAGCCTATTATCCCTGCAGGTGCAAATAAGGGTGTTTTTCTTTTGGCTCCTTTTGTTTCAGCGACACTTGCTTTATCAACTTGGGCTGTTATTCCTGTCAATGAGGGTTGGGAGATTGCAAAGATTAATGTTGGCTTGCTTTATATTTTAGCCATTTCATCTCTTGAAGTTTATGGTGTTATTATGGGGGGATGGGCATCAAATTCAAAATATCCTTTCTTAGGAGCTCTTCGTTCGGCGGCACAAATGGTTTCTTATGAAGTTTCCATTGGTTTTGTGCTTGTGACTGTCATTTTAATAAGTGGTTCGTTAGATCTCACAACAATTGTTTTTAAACAAACGCACGGGCTTGGTACAACTCTTGGTCTTCCTTTTAACAGTTTTCTCGATTGGAATTGGTTGGTCCTTTTTCCAATGTTTATTATATTTTTTATTTCTGCGCTTGCAGAGACAAATCGTCCTCCATTCGATTTGGTGGAAGCAGAATCTGAACTTGTTGCTGGTCATATGGTAGAATATTCTTCAACGCCTTACATGCTCTTCTTTCTAGGTGAATATGTTGCGATTGTTTTAATGTGCGCATTAACAACCATTCTATTTTTAGGCGGTTGGCTGCCTCCCTTAGATGTTTGGTGGCTTAATTGGGTTCCTGGTATCATTTGGTTTGTTTTAAAAGTCTGTTTTGTATTTTTTTGGTTTGCTATGGTTAAAGCATTTGTTCCACGTTATCGCTATGATCAGCTCATGCGGCTTGGTTGGAAGGTTTTTCTTCCTCTCTCACTAGCAATGGTTGTGATAACTGCTGCTTTTTTAAAGTTTACGGATTTCGTTTAAGAGGAGATTTTACGATGTCAGGTTTTATTCAGGCGGCAAAGTCACTTCTTCTATTGGAATTTGTGAGTGCTTTTTTCTTAGCTATGCGTCAATTTTTTTCACCAAAACCCACGATTAATTATCCTTATGAAAAAGGTTTTGTATCTCAGCGTTTTCGTGGTGAGCATGCATTGCGTCGCTATCCAAATGGTGAAGAACGGTGTATTGCTTGTAAATTATGTGAAGCGATTTGTCCTGCTCAAGCGATTACAATTGAAGCTGGGCCACGGCGCAATGATGGTACACGTAGAACTGTCCGTTATGATATAGACATGGTTAAATGTATCTACTGTGGTTTTTGTCAAGAAGCCTGTCCGGTTGAGGCTATTGTCGAAGGTCCAAATTTTGAGTTTGCGACGGAAACACGTGAAGAACTTTATTATGATAAAGAAAAACTTTTATTGAATGGAGATCGCTGGGAGCGAGAAATTGCTCGAAATATATTGATGGATGCGCCTTATCGTTAAGTGTATCGTTAAATGAGGTGTCGGATATTTTTCCGATAAATTGTAATCTGGTATGAAGTTTATACCAATTGTTTGAATAATTAAGGAGAAGCCTATGCTAACAGATCTAGCGGCGGCATTTTTCTATTTGTTTGCTTTTATTATGCTAACAAGTGCAGTTATTGTTATTACAGCACGCAATCCAGTGCATTCTGTTTTGTTTTTAATCCTCGCATTTTTTAATGCAGCAGCTTTGTTTTTACTTGCAGGAGCAGAGTTTTTAGGGCTTATTCTGCTTGTTGTGTATGTTGGAGCTGTCGCTGTTTTATTTTTATTTGTCGTTATGATGCTTGACGTTGATTTTGCTGAGTTAAAGAGTGGAACTCTTCGGTATGCTCCTATTGGAGCTCTTATTGGTGTTATTATCGCTGTAGAATTGATTGTTGTTTTTATGAGTAGCTATTTTTCTCCAGTCTTGAGAACGCATGTTACGCAACCAATGCCAGATTTAGCGCAGCGAACAAATACACAAGCATTAGGTGATATTCTCTATACGGATTATGTTTTCTATTTTCAAATTGCTGGAATGATTTTATTGGTTGCAATGATTGGAGCTATTGTTTTAACACTTCGTCATAAATTAGGAGTAAAGCGGCAATCTATTGCGGAGCAAGTTTCTAGAACGGTAGACAGTGCCATTGAAATCAAACAAGTTGAATCAGGCAAAGGTATGTAAGGGGGGCTATGCAGATGTATATTGATATTACACATTATCTCACTGTTTCTGCTTTGATGTTTACAATTGGTATTGCTGGAATTTTTCTCAACAGAAAAAATGTGATTATTATCTTGATGTCCATTGAGCTTATATTGCTTTCAGTTAATCTCAATTTTGTTGCATTTTCAGCATTTCTTCATGATCTCGTTGGTCAGGTATTCGCTTTATTTGTCTTAACCGTAGCAGCTGCTGAAGCTGCCATTGGTTTAGCAATTCTGGTCGTTTTTTTCCGTAATCGTGGTTCCATTGCGGTTGAAGATGTTAATGTAATGAAAGGCTAACCAGTGATGTATTATACGATTGTCTTTCTTCCGCTTTTGGGTTTTTTAATTGCTGCACTAGGTGGAAAAACGATAGGAGATCGTGCGAGTGAATTGATAACATGTAGCTTTATGGTTGTTGTTGCCATATTATCGTGGATAGCATTTTTCAGTACTGCACTTGGTCATATTCCAGCGATTGATGTATTGGTATTACATTGGATGACTGTTGGTGACTTAAGCTTTAATTGGGCTTTACATGTTGATGCATTAACAGCTGTCATGCTTATTGTTGTGAATAGTGTTTCGGCATTGGTGCATATTTATTCAATTGGTTATATGCACCATGACCCTTCAAGGTCTCGTTTTTTTTCTTATCTTTCTTTGTTTACATTTATGATGCTTATGTTGGTCACATCCAATAATTTGATTCAGATGTTTTTTGGATGGGAAGGTGTCGGACTTGCTTCTTATTTACTCATTGGTTTTTGGTTTCAGCGCGATTCTGCTAATAAGGCCGCAATGAAAGCTTTTGTAGTTAACCGTGTTGGAGACTTTGGTTTTCTCTTAGGAATCTTTAGTATTTTTGTTTTGTTCCAATCGGTTGATTTTGCCTCTATTTTTGCAAAAGCTGCCGACAAGAGCTTTATACAAAATATGACATTTTTAGATTGGCAATTTGGTGGGCAGACGGCAATTACCATTACATGTCTTTTATTATTTATTGGTGCGATGGGAAAATCCGCACAATTTCTTTTACATACTTGGCTGCCTGATGCAATGGAAGGGCCAACCCCTGTATCAGCGCTTATTCATGCCGCTACAATGGTAACGGCTGGTGTTTTTATGATTGCGCGTATGTCGCCAATTTTTGAACTTTCTTCAACTGCTTTGACCGTGATTATTATTGTTGGTGCAACAACAGCGTTTTTTGCAGCAACTGTGGGGTTGGTGCAGAATGATATTAAGCGTGTTATTGCTTATTCTACATGCTCTCAACTTGGTTATATGTTTGTGGCATTAGGTGTTGGAGCTTATGGCGCTGCTGTCTTTCATCTTTTTACGCATGCTTTTTTTAAAGCCTTATTGTTTCTTGGTGCAGGTTCTGTGATTCATGCTGTATCTGATGAACAAGATATGCGAAAAATGGGTGGGTTACGCAAACATATAAAGGTCACCTATTGGATGATGATGGTCGGGACCATTGCCTTGACCGGAGTTGGAATTCCAGGAACACTTTTCGGGACTGCAGGTTTTTTCTCAAAAGATGCGATTATAGAGTCTGCTTTTGCATCTCATAATATTGCTTCAGGATATGCTTTTTATCTTCTTGTTTTTGCTGCCTTTTTAACAAGTTTCTATTCATGGCGACTTATCTTTATGACATTCCATGGTAAACCACGGGCAACAGTTGATGTGATGCATCATGTTCATGAATCGCCTCCAGTTATGTTGATTCCACTCTTTCTTTTATCTATTGGAGCAATATTTTCTGGTGTCGTTTTCCAACCTTACTTTTTTGGTGACTTGTATAATGCTTTTTGGAAGGGAGCATTGTTTACAAGCAGCCATAATCATATTCTTCATGATGCTCACCATGTTTTTAATTGGGTAAAATGGTCGCCTTTTATAGCAATGATTCTTGGGTTTATGTTGGCTTATTTATTTTATATTGTGGCTCCCTCTCTTCCCAAGAAAATGGCGCGTATTATGCCAGGAGTGTATCACTTTCTTTACCAAAAGTGGTATTTCGATCAATTATATAACTTTTTATTTGTTCGTCCTACCTTTAGAATTGGTTCTTTTCTTTGGAAAGTGGGAGACGGTAAGATTATTGATGGTCTAGGTCCCAATGGTATTGCAGCGCGTGTTGTTGATATTACAAATAGAGTTGTTCGAATGCAAACAGGCTATCTTTACCACTATGCATTTGCAATGCTTATCGGCGTTGCATTGCTCATTACATGGATGATGATCGGGGGCGTAAACTAATGACCGATTGGCCTATTCTTTCTACGGTTACATTTTTGCCGCTTGTTGGTGTTCTTCTGATTTTGTTTATCAAAGATGATAGTGAAGTAGCACGCCATAATATACGTAATGTCGCATTTTTTACGACTCTATTTGTTTTTATTATTTCTTTAATTATTTGGATAGGATTTGATTCTAGCAACCAAAATTTTCAAATGGTTGAAAAATCCAGTTGGTTAGGGGGTGGTATTAGCTATCATATGGGGGTCGATGGTATTTCTATTCTTTTTGTTGTTCTCTCGGCTTTTCTTTTGCCTTTCTGTATTTTAGCAAGTTGGGAGAATGTTAAAGAGAGATTAAAAGCCTATATGATTGCGTTTCTTCTTCTAGAAGTTGCGATTATTGGTGTTTTTTGTGCTCTTGATGCAATGCTATTCTATGTTTTTTTTGAAGGCAGCCTCATTCCAATGTTTATCATTATAGGTGTATGGGGAGGAGCACGTCGTGTTTATGCAAGTATAAAGTTTTTCTTATATACTTTACTTGGTTCAGTGCTTATGCTGGTTGCTCTTATGGTTATGTATTGGGAGGCTGGGACACTTGATATACCAACTTTACTCAATTATCAGTTTCCTGCTCATATGCAAATATGGTTATGGCTTGCATTTTTTGCTTCTTTCGCAGTTAAAATGCCAATGTGGCCAGTTCATACATGGCTCCCTGATGCTCACGTAGAAGCACCGACAGCGGGTTCTGTTATTTTAGCTGGTGTCTTACTTAAATTAGGTGGGTATGGTTTTCTTCGTTTTTCTTTGCCTATGTTTCCTATCGCTTCAGCAGATTTTGCGCCTTTTGTTTTCACATTATCGCTTATCGCTATTATTTATACATCACTGGTTGCACTTGTTCAAAGTGACATCAAAAAACTTATTGCATATTCCTCAATAGCGCATATGGGATATGTAACGATGGGTATTTTTGCTGCGAATGAACAGGGGATACAAGGGGCTATTTATCAGATGCTATCCCATGGAATTGTTTCAGCAGCATTGTTTCTTTGTGTTGGGGTTATCTATGATCGCTTGCATACACGTGAAATTTCAGCGTTTGGTGGTTTAGTGAATAATATGCCTAAATATGCTGTTGTTTTCTTAATTTTCACTATGGCAAATGTTGGTTTGCCTGGAAGCTCAGGATTTTTGGGTGAATTTTTAACCTTAATAGGTGTTTTTCAAGTAAATAAATTGGTTGTTGTTTTAGCAACAACAGGTGTTATCTTATCGGCAGCCTATGCCCTTTATCTTTATCGGCGTGTGGTTTTTGGTTCCTTGGATAAAGAGAATTTAAAAGTATTAATAGATCTTTCTTTAAGAGAAAAATTCCTCCTTTATCCAATGGTTATTCTTACAATATTCTTTGGTATCTATCCAACGCCTATTCTTAAGGCAACGGCGTTTTCCGTAGAAACCCTCATCAATAAACTGCACTAGATAAGGGAAGAATGCACATGCAAACTGAAATAATAGCGCAATTAGTCTTAATTCTTCCAGAGCTTTTAATTGCATTAGGAGCTGTCGTGCTGCTTATGATTGGTGTTTATTCCAATACACGTGCTTCTTTAACAGTGACAGGTTTAGCTATGGCACTTCTTGTGGCAACCATTATTATTCTTATAGTTTTTCCGAAAAATGGTTCATTTCAAACCAATGCGCTCGTTATCGATTCCTTTAGTCGTTATATGAAAATTTTAATGCTTATTGGTGCACTCTTTTCTCTTATCATGTCTGTTGGTTTTGCCAATGCACAAAAGTTTAATATATTTGAGTTTCCAGTACTTGTTCTTTTAGCAACCCTTGGAATGATGTTTATGATTTCAGCGGGTAATATGCTGTCGCTTTATATGGGGTTAGAGCTGCAATCTTTAGCTTTATATGTTTTAGCAGCGATTAATCGTAATAATGTAAAATCTTCTGAAGCCGGTATAAAATACTTTGTTTTAGGAGCATTATCTTCAGGGTTGCTTCTTTATGGTATTTCTTTGCTTTATGGTTTTACCGGTCAAATTGGTTTTCACGAAATTGCTCTTGCTTTAAAGGGCAAAAATGTACAATTGGGGGTCATTTTTGGAATTGTCTTTATTTTAGCTGGTTTGGCTTTCAAAATTTCTGCTGTTCCGTTTCATATGTGGACACCTGATGTTTATGAAGGAGCGCCCACACCGATTACAGCATTTTTTGCTGGTGCCCCTAAAGTTGCTGCAATGGCTTTAATCATCCGTATTATTGTGGTGACCTTTATTCCCCTAGGGCGTGTTGATAACGTGATGCCTGCATGGCAACAAATTTTGGTGTTCATGGCGATTACATCAATGATACTGGGTGCTTTTGCTGCAATCGGTCAGAATAATATTAAGCGCTTAATGGCTTATTCGTCGATCAGTCATATGGGTTATGCACTTGTTGGTTTATCTGCTGGAGATATGCTTGGGATAAAAAGCGTTATCCTTTATATGACTATTTATCTTGGAATGACGCTTGGTTCATTTGCCTTTATTCTTGGAATGCGCTCTCAGAATGGAAATGTTGAAAATATTTATGATCTTTCAGGGTTAGCAAAGACGAATCCGTTTATGGCTGTTGTGATGACAATACAGCTTTTTTCTTTAGCAAGCATACCTCCTATGGCTGGTTTTTTTGGAAAGTGGTATACATTTTCTGCTGCTGTCCACGCTGGACTTACGCCACTTGCTGTCGTTGGGATGATAGCGTCTGTCGTTGGGGCTTTTTACTATTTGAGAGTCATTAAAATTATGTGGTTTGATGATGCAAAAGCGCATTTTGTTGCTTTATCGAAAGAGCTTCAATTTTGTCTTGGTCTTTCTGTATTCTTTATTTTATTTTACGCGCTTTTTGGAGTTTGGTTCGCTGAGCTAGCAGAAAAAGCAGCAACAGCATTGTTTTAATGAATATGGTTTATACTTTATCAGATTTTGCACAAAAACAGGGATACACTGTTGAAGCGTACGATAGTGTTGATTCAACAAATCTCATTGCGCAACGAAAAGCGCAAACTGGTCATCAAGGTAATCTTTGGATTGTTGCACAAGAACAATCACAGGGAAGAGCAAGAAGAGGGAGGACTTGGTCTAGTCCAAAAGGGAACCTTTATTCTAGTCTTTTATTAATTGATGATATTGTTCATCAAACTGCGGCTCAACTTGGTTTTGTTGCTGGAGTAAGTGTGGCAGAGGCAATAAAACAATTGATAAAAGAGGAAAAGCAGACAAACAATATTGTGAGCTTAAAATGGCCAAACGATATTTTGCTCAGAGGAGAAAAAAGCTCTGGAGTTTTGCTTGAGATTTTAAAATTGTCATCACAACAATATGCCTTGGTTATTGGTATTGGAATAAATGTGAAATATAATTATGAAGATGCACCCTATTCCACTTCAAGCTTAAAGAATATCGGTTTGCGTATTGATGCAGAACAATTATTTACGGTTTTGACGGAGTGTTTTTCTAAAAATTACCTTCTTTGGAAACAGCCAAAAGGATGTGAAATAATCCGAAAAAAATGGCTTTTATATTCCGCTCATCTTGGGAAACATGTCAAAGTGGTGAATGATGAAAAAGTCATTGAGGGTATTTTTGATGGTCTTGATAGTGATTTTAACTGCATCATAAAGCAAAAAGACGGTCAGACAGCCATTATAACAGCTGGGGATGTTCATTTTGGTTTGGCTGATTCTGTTAATGCAGGCCGTTATTGAAAAATTATTTTATCATCAAATACCTTAATGATTTGGGAGATGTTTATGGTTGCAGCCAATAGATGTGAATTTGTTTTTTTACCTCTGGGAGGTGTAGGTGAAATAGGGATGAATTTAGCTGCTTACGGATTTGGTCCCCAATATCTTCGTGAATGGCTGCTGGTTGATATGGGGATTAGTTTTGCTGGTTCTGAATTACCAGGTGTCGATCTTGTTTTGCCTGATATTCGTTTTCTAGAAAGTGAAAAACACAATATACGGGGTCTTGTTTTAACACATGCACATGAAGATCATTATGGGGCCGTTCTTGATTTATGTCCAAAGTTACAAGTGCCGATTTACTGTACGCCTTTTACGGCAGGATTATTGGAAACTAAAAAACAATTAGATTTTGAATCTCAAAAAATTTTACTCAATATTTTTCAAGCTGGTGATTGTTTTCAGGTAGGTTCCTTTGCTGTAGAGGCTATAGCCGTTAACCATTCAATACCAGAATCTGTATCTTTAGCAATTACAACTTCTTTGGGGACTGTGATTCATACTGGTGATTGGAAAATTGATCATACCCCTTCACTCGGGGCTGTAACTGATGAAAAAAGATTTCGTGCTTTAGGCAAAAAAGGTATTTTAGCATTACTTTGTGATTCTACAAATGCATGTCGGGATGGTATATCTCCTTCAGAACAGCAAGTTCAAGCCAGTCTTTCAGAGATTATTTCTAAAGCTGAAGGGCGCGTTGCGATAGCAACTTTTTCTTCTAATATTGGTCGGATACGTTCTATTGCTCTTGCAGCTGAAGCTGCTGGACGTAAGGTGCTTGTCATTGGGCGTTCCCTTAAGCGAAGTATTATGGTTGCACAAGAGCTTGGTTATATGAATGGTTTAGCACCATTTGTAACGGAAGATGATTATGGCTACATCTCGCGAAAAGATCTTGTTTTAATTGTCACAGGGAGCCAAGGTGAGCCATGTGCTGCTTTGGCTAAACTGTCACGTGATGGAATGAAAAATATTGCACTTTCCACTGGTGATACCGTTATTTATTCATCACGAAGTATTCCAGGAAACGAAAAAGCGATTATTGAGGTACAAAATCGTTTCATTGATTTGGGTATTAAAATTATTACGAATGAAGATGCACTTGTTCATGTTTCAGGTCATCCCCGTCGTTCAGAACTTTTACAGATGTATGATTGGATAAAGCCACAAATACTTGTCCCTGTACATGGGGAAGCAATGCATCTTAAGGCTCAGGCAACTTTAGCACGTCAAGCGGGTATTAAAACTGTTATGGATATCAGAAATGGCCATATGTTACGTCTTGCACCAGAGCCTGTAGAAGTTATTGATCAAGTTCCTGTTGGCCGCATCTATAAGGATGGTTGCCTAATTGGAGATGAAGATGAATTAGGGATTCGTGAACGCCGCAAACTAAGTTATGCTGGTCATGTTACTATTTCTCTCCATATAAATAGTAAGCATGAATTATTAGGGGATATAGGTCTAACAACATTCGGGTTACCTGAAAGTAATGGAAAGGGGGAAAGTTTAAAAGATATTCTTTTAAATATCGTAGAAAATACAGTTTATAATATCCCACGCATGAAACAGAAAAATAATGAACTTATTCGAGAGGCAACACGACGTGCAGTAAGAGCGGCTGTTCATGAAATTTGGCAAAAAAAACCTATCTGTACAGTTTTTTTACATCGGTCAAAATAAAAGAACTTTCCTATTACGTTATTTAAAAAGAGAAGAGCATTTTTATTTTATTGCTAAATAAGAAAAATAGAGAATAAAGCACAATAAATTTTTAAATGATAAGATCGTTATATTTGCAAGTATTCAGAATGCGGCTATAGATGAATAGAGGGTGTGATAAATTGTTCCGATATGATAGATCTGATTAGGAGTTAATTATTTCAATGCGTCTTTCTCAATATTTCCTTCCACTTTTAAAAGAGAATCCTAAAGAAGCAGAAATTGTTTCTCATCGCTTCATGTTGCGCGCTGGAATGATTCGACAACAAACATCAGGGATTTATTCTTGGCTTCCTTTGGGAAAAAAAGTGCTTGATAAAGTTTGTAAAATTATTCGTGAAGAGCAAGAACGTGCGGGTGCAATAGAAATATTGATGCCTACAATTCAGTCTGCTGATCTTTGGCGTGAAAGCGGTCGTTATGATGATTATGGTTTGGAAATGCTCCGCATTAAAGATCGTCAAAAGCGTGATTTACTTTATGGTCCAACCAATGAAGAGATGGTAACAGATATTTTTCGCTCTTATGTTCGTTCTTATAAAGATCTTCCGCTTAATTTATATCATATTCAATGGAAATTTCGTGATGAAATTCGTCCACGTTTTGGTGTGATGCGAGCACGAGAATTTTTAATGAAAGATGCTTATTCTTTTGATCTTGATTATGAAGGCTCTGAAACATCTTATAATCGTATGTTTGTTGCTTATTTACGCACTTTTTCTCGCCTTGGCTTAAAAGCAATTCCTATGCGTGCAGATACAGGTCCAATAGGGGGGGAACTCAGTCATGAATTTATCATTTTGGCTGAAACAGGAGAGAGTGCTATCTTCTGTGATAAACAATTTCTTGAACTTACCGTTCCTGATAGTTCAATCGATTTTAGTGATAAAGCTGTTTTAGATGATATTGTTAAGCAATGGACATTTTTTTATGCAGCAACGGAAGAAATGCATAATGAAGAGGAGTGGGCTAAAGTTTCTGATCATAATCGTCTTTCAGCGCGTGGTATTGAAGTAGGGCATATTTTCCACTTTGGTACTAAATATTCTGCTCCAATGGGAGCAAAAGTTATGGGACAAGATGGAAAAGAGTATGTGGTCTCTATGGGATCTTATGGTATTGGGCCTTCGCGTCTTGTTGCGGCCGCTATTGAGGCTTCTCATGATGAAAATGGTATTATTTGGCCAAAGTCGATGGCACCGTTTGATTTTGGGATTATCAATATGAAGCCCGATGATGAAAAATGCACACAGGCATGTGAGTTTCTCTATCAGGGATTAAAGAAGGTTGGTTTTGATCCGTTATTAGATGATAGAAATGAACGCCCTGGATCAAAATTTGCAACAATGGATTTGATTGGTTTGCCAACACAAATCATTGTTGGTCCTAACAGTATTGCACAAAATGAAGTTGAAATTAAAGATCGAAAAACAGGAATAAAAAAATCTCTAAAGGTTGAAGATGTGCTCAGCCAACTTTCTATAATTTAATAGGAAATATTATGAAGAGGCTGAAAAACAAATGCTTTTCATCTTATGAGTGGATGATCGCTTTTCGTTATATGATTCCCAATAAAAAACATGTCGTTGCATCTGTTATTTCAATTATTTCTCTTATTGGGATTATGTTGGGCGTATTTGCTCTGGTTGTTGTTATGGCGGTGATGAATGGCTTTCGTACAGAACTTCTCAATCGTATTCTTGGTATGAATGGGCATCTTATTATTCAAACAGTTGATTCTGGTTTTTCTGATTATAAGACTCTTATTTCTTCTTTAGAAACTACAAATGGTGTGAAGTTTGCTTTACCTGTTATTGAAGGTCAAGCGCTTGTTCAAGGTGAAGTTCAAGGTGGCTCTGGCGCGTTAGTTCGTGGTATGCGCAAACAAGATCTAGAAAAGCTTAAAACAGTCTCTCAAAACATTAAATTAGGGTCGATTTCTCGGTTTGATCAAGAAGAAGGTGTTGCAATTGGAAGTGGCTTAGCAGAAAAATTAGGACTGACAGTTGGAAGAGATATTCGTATTATTACTCCAGATGGTGATGAGACTCCTTTTGGCGTTACCCCACGTGTGAAAGCTTATAAAGTCGTTGCTATTTTTGAAGTTGGTATGTCTGAATATGATTCAATATTTATCTTTATGCCTCTCCATGAAGCACAAATGTTTTTTAATTTGGGAGATAAGGTTCAGTCTTTGGAATTATTTCTAAATGATCCTGATGCTGTTGATCAAATAAAACCTGTTGTAGAAAAAGCAGTTGAACAACAGGTCTATTTAATTGATTGGCGTACACGCAATCAGGCTTTTTTTTCAGCCTTACAGATTGAACGAAATGTTATGTTTTTCATTCTTTCTCTGATCGTTCTTGTTGCTGCTTTAAATATTATTTCAGGGCTGATTATGCTTGTAAAAGATAAAAGTCATGATATTGCAATTTTACGCACGATGGGGGCTCAACAGAGTGCGATTTTGCGTATATTTATCATTACAGGAATGATGATTGGTTTTATTGGAACTATATTGGGTTTAGTTTTAGGTGTTATCGCGACCGCGAATATTAATCATATCCAAGATTTTATATCTTGGTTATTTAATGTCGACGTTTTTAATCCTCAACTTTATTTTTTAACAAAATTGCCTGCACAAATTGAGTGGAAACAGACCATCTTGGTTGCTATGATGGCTTTATTCTTGTCGTTTCTTGCTGCTCTCATTCCGGCATGGCGTGCTGCTAAGCTAGATCCCGTACAAGCTTTGAGGTATGAATAATGACAGCTATTTTAGAGCTTGTAGAGATTGAAAGACACTTTTTCGAGAGTCATAAGCCACTCATTGTTTTAGATAAAGCGAATTTTATTCTTAATCGTGGAGAGCTTGTCGCACTTGTTGCACCATCTGGTGCTGGAAAATCAACACTTCTTCATATTGCTGGATTATTAGAAAAACCAACAGCTGGTGATGTGATGTTACGGGGTGTTTCTTGTGCAAAGCGCTCTGATAGTGAGCGAACAGCTATAAGACGAAATGATATTGGTTTTGTTTATCAATTTCATCATTTACTTCCAGAGTTTACGGCGTTAGAAAATGTCATGATACCCCAAATGATAGCAGGATTAAAAAAATCTATAGCAGAAGATCGTGCGCGCAAATTATTGACGTATCTGCGTGTTTCTCATCGTGCGAACCATCGTCCCTCAGAGTTATCGGGAGGAGAACAACAACGTGTTGCTATTGCACGTGCAGTAGCAAATGGCCCTTCGGTTCTTTTGGCTGATGAACCTACAGGAAATCTTGATCCAGTAACTTCAGCTTATGTCTTTCAAGCTTTATCTATCCTTGTTCGTCAGTCTGGTCTTTCTGCTCTTATTGCAACACATAATTACGCTTTGGCTAAGCAAATGCATCGTCGAATTACACTTAAAGAACAAAAGATTATAGAACTTCCTTAAAGCAAGGTAAAAATTTTATACGACTAATTGAATAGTTTATATTACTTTATTCAAGGAGATTTTTTATGACAGTTTTTGTCGTTGACAAAAATCAATTAGATGCTCGTCGTCGTCGATTGATTTTTCGTGCATGGCATCGCGGTATTCGTGAAATGGATCTCATTTTTGGACATTATGTCGATGCTCATATTACTGGGATGAATGATAGAACGCTCTCTGAGCTTGAGTATATTATGTCTTTTGATGATCGTGATTTACTCACATGGATTACTGGAGAAATTTTGCCCCCCTCTGAAGTTGATAGTCCACTTTTCCGTGATATTGCCAATTATCGTACTTGCTTAAGTTATTAATCCCGATGCCTATATTTAAAAAAATTGTTATTCCCAAAAATAATTCTGTTCGTATGATTTTAGATAGCGTTACTGATGGATTTGAAGCCTTTGCGCTTGCTAAATTAAGTTCAGAAATTGCACAAGGTAAACCGCTCATCTATGTTGTCCGTGACGGAACAAAAATTGCGCATTTACAACAAGTTTTAAATTTTATTGAACCCAATTTACCCGTACTTCAATTTCCTGCATGGGATTGTTTGCCTTATGATCGCGTATCACCAGGAATTGCTGTTATGGCACGTCGACTATCAACATTGGCACACATAGCAAATTTACGGAAAGATCCATATTCTGCAATTATATTAACAACAGCAAATGCAATTATGCAAAAGTTGCCTCCTCGTGAAATGATAGAAGCTCAGCTTATTCACGCACGTGTTGGCCAGCGCAATAACATGGGAAATCTTATTCAATTTCTAGAAACCAATGGTTTTGAACGCGTTACGGTTGTCCGTGATGTTGGTGAGTTTGCTGTAAGAGGAGGAATACTTGATATCTTTTCTCCGATGGATGTTGAACCTTTACGCCTTGATTTTTTTGGAGATACCCTAGAAAGTATCCGCGTATTTGATCCAGAAAGTCAAAGGACAACAGGCCAAAAAACTGAACTTTTATTACAGGCAATGAGTGAGGTTGTTCTTACACCAGAACGCATCAGTCGTTTTAAAAGCAATTATACCCGTACATTTGGTGTGTCACAAAAAAATAACATGCTTTATGAAGCAATTTCTCAAGGTCGGCGTTTTGCCGGTATGGAACATTGGCTTCCATTTTTTTATGAAAACCTTGATAGCTTTTTTGATCATTGTGGCAACTTACCGATAGTTTTTGAGCATCTCATAGAAGAAGTCTTCATTGAGCGCTATCGTCTTATTGAAGACTATTATAATGCGCGCAAAGAGCGCGAAAGTGATGAAAAAAATTCTACTTCTTATCATCCAATAGATCCTAGTCTTTTTTATTTAACGCCAGAGCGTGTTTTGGAAGGTGCGCAACAATCTTCACAGCGTATTGATTTTTCTCCTTTTAATGTTCCACAAAGTTTGGAACAAACTGTTATTCACACCAATGTTAAACAAGGATATGATTTTGTAAAAGAGCGTAATGCGCAGGAAAAAAATGTTTTTTCAAGTGTTATTGATCATATCGCATCTTTACGCACTGCTGGTAAAAAAGTGCTTTTAGCGTGTTGGAGTGAAGGATCTCTCAATCGTTTGTTACAAGTTCTCGATGAGCATGGATTGAAAAAAATAGATGTTGCAAAATCTTTGCAAACTGTCAAAGCAACACCTCGGGATCGCATATTAGCAGCTGTTATCATGATAGAACATGGTTTTGTGGCTGAAGATTTGGCTATTATAGCAGAGCAAGATATCCTTGGCGATCGTTTTATAAGATCGCCAAAGCGGCGTAAGAATAATACAAATTTTATTTCTGAAATTTCTGCTTTAAATTCTGGTGATATTATTGTGCATATCGACCACGGTATTGGCCAATTTGTTGGTCTTAAAACCATCAGAACCACTGGAATTTTACGAGACTGCCTTGAAATTAGATATGCTGGAGGTGATTTACTCTTTTTACCTGTTGAAAATATTGAGCTTCTCTCACGTTATGGCTCAGAAGGAACAGAGGTAACTTTAGATAAGTTAGGAGGTGTTGCTTGGCAAGCACGTAAAGCTCGGCTTAAAAAACATTTATTGGAAATGGCAGGGCAATTAATCCGTATAGCTGCAGAGCGTATGACTCGTGCTGCGCCTGCTTTACTTCCACCAATTGGACCATTTGATGAGTTTGTTGCTTGCTTTCCCTATGAAGAAACGGAAGATCAAATGAATGCAATTGATGCTGTTTTGGACGATCTAGCCTCAGGCAAGCCGATGGATCGCTTGATATGCGGTGATGTTGGTTTTGGAAAAACTGAAGTAGCCATTCGAAGTGCTTTTGTTGCAGCATTAAATGGATATCAGGTTGCTGTTGTTGTACCGACAACTTTGCTTTCACGTCAACATTACAAAACATTTATTTCGCGTTTTCAAGGATTACCGGTTAAAATTGGACATGCTTCGAGGCTTGTAAAAGCGAAAGAACTTGCACGAGTAAAAAAAGGTGTTTCAGATGGTACAATCGATATTGTCATTGGAACCCATGCATTATTAAGTGGTGCAGTTAATTTTTTACGGTTAGGTCTTCTTATCATTGATGAGGAACAGCATTTTGGTGTCAAACACAAAGAGCGTTTAAAAGAGCTTAAAAGTGATATTCATGTTCTCACACTTTCAGCAACTCCCATACCACGCACTTTAGGGTTAGCTTTATCGGGTGTACGTGAACTTTCATTGATAACAACCCCCCCCATTGATAGAATGGCGGTTCGTACTTTTATTTCACCCTTTGATGCACTTGTTATACGAGAGACCCTGCTTCGAGAATATTATCGTGGTGGACAAAGTTTCTATGTTTGTCCTCGTATTTCTGATCTGGCTTTTGTAGAAGAATATCTCAAAACACATGTGCCAGAACTGAAATTCGTTGTGGCTCATGGACAAATGCCGGCTGGACAACTTGATGATATCATGAATGCATTTTATGATGGACAATATGATGTGCTGCTCTCAACAACCATTATTGAATCAGGTCTTGATATTCCAACAGCCAATACCCTAATTGTGCATCGTGCTGAGATGTTTGGTCTTTCTGCCCTTTATCAGTTACGTGGTAGGGTAGGACGTTCAAAACAACGTGCGTATGCTCTCTTTACATTTCCTGCTGGTAAAGTTTTAACAACTGCTGCTGATCGCCGTCTTAAAGTGTTACAATCTCTTGACACCTTAGGGGCCGGTTTTCAATTGGCAAGCCATGACATGGATATCCGCGGTTCAGGCAATTTTTTAGGTGAAGAGCAATCGGGGCATATCAAAGAAGTTGGATTTGAACTCTATCAAAAAATGCTTGAAGAAGCTGTTGCTGAATTAAAAGATGGAGAGCTAAATGAAGATAAGCAATGGTCACCTCAAATTTCCCTTGGTACAACAGTGATGATACCAGAAAGTTTCGTGCCTGACTTATCATTACGTATGGGACTTTATCGTCGTTTAACAGAACTTGATGGTTTAGAACAAATTGATGAATTTGCAGCGGAGTTAATTGATCGCTTTGGTCCTTTGCCCCTTGAGGTTCAACATCTTCTTAAAGTCTTTCATATTAAAACATTGTGTCGAAAAGCACATGTAGAGAAATTAGATGTTGGACCAAAGGGGATTGTCATACAGTTTCGTAATAACTATTTCGCAAATAGTGTTGCTCTTGTTCAGTGGGTGGGAAAACAAGGTTCAATGGCAAAAATTCGACCAGATCAAAGTATTGCTCTTATTCGTGATTGGTCCTCAGCGGATGAAAGGCTTGTTGGAGCAGCGAATATTATGACACAGCTTGTCGAAATGGCAGAATAACATTCTGTTTAAAAAATTTCTTTATTGTTTCAGAACTGTTACTCATTTTTATAAAATCATTCTGAATAAAATTTAAGTTTATAATAAAGAGCCATTATATATTTATTTTGTTTTTATTATATACGTATTGATACAATGAAGGAAATAGATTAGACGGTTTAACCGCATTAAATAGCACTTTCAATATAATAAGCTAATAAGCTCCTGTAAATTTTTTAGAAAGAATTTAGGTAAAGATAGCATGCTTTCTTCATTACAAAAGTGTCTAACTATCGTTTTTTTTGTTACTCACTTTAATATATGGCGTAAAAAACGCTTATGCTGAGTTATCTTCTGATGAACAATACCAACATTTAAAAAACAAAAGAAAGAATATTAAAGAGAGCATACAATTTATTGAAGAAAGTATATCTCATTTGGATATTTGGAAAAAAAATATTTCTAAAGCAGAATACTATGAGCGTTTACAGGAACGGAATAAGTTATATAAAAAACTGAAAACTCTGAAGGATGAATATTATAATCTTGGTTCGAAATTACAGGATCTAGCTGAAAAAAAACAAAAAATTATCTCTAGAATACATATAGCGAGAGAGTATGAAGTAGGGGAGTATGAAGAAAAGTTGATTAAAGCAAAAGATTATTTAAAAAAAACTCAAACGTTTAATGAATGGGGAATGAATGAGAAAAGTGGAGGTGATGATGAGATAATGAAAAATTATCTCATATTTATTATTGCTTGCAATACGTTAGCGGATATATTGCAAAGTGATATAGGTGCTATTTTGCGCAAAGATTTTGATTGGAAAGATAAAGATTTTAGTTGGGCTAAAGGCGCAAATAATTCAATAAGTCCTAGTTTAGTCAGGGATATTAAAGAATTATTAACAGATGGCTCTTATAGTTATGAAAAACAAATATTTGACGATATAAAAAATAGTCTTACAGAAGATAATTGGTTTGTAAAAAGTGCACCTAAGCTTTGTAATACCATTAAAGAAGTACATAATATAATGCTTCCAAACAAGAAAAAGAATATTATAGATCGTATACGTTTTCATGTTGAAGAATTATTCAATTAAAAATTTACTCATATAAATACAGAGAAATTAATATTATATACTAAATAATAGTTAAAATATATTTTAATTTTTTGTTTTTAATTATTATTTATAATAAAGTAATTTTATGCACATAAGATATTATCTATTGTTCTTATCATATAAGATTTAATATATTATTAAATAATAAAATCATATATCTTTTTTATGTTTTCTTTTTATGCATAATTTTTTGTGCTTGTAGTTTTTTATTTTTATCTGTTTAATTATTTTAATGACGATACATCTCATATCATAAATCTTGTTTCATTAATACGATAAGAGAAATATTTTATAGTTCTAAGTTGTGTTATATAGAGAAACAAAATGATATTTTTAATTCATTTTTTTCTTAAAACTTAAATCATTAACGATTTATATCTTTGATATTGTGAAAGATGAAAAGAATTTATCATTTTAGTAGATTCTTTATTTAAGAAATAACTTAAAATAAATTGATAAAAGCTACATTTTTTATTCACGTTATAAAGCTGAGAGATGATATTTGTACAGAGATGCAATAATAGATGTATAATATATGAGCATAAATTTATTATGGCTTTGGGCACGTGAGATGATTCATAGGGGGGGTCCTTTGTTCAGTAGTTTTATCTATAAAACTAACTCCGCTTGTGATGTACAAGTGGATAAATTTTATTGATTCAATATAAGAGAGGTTTGCGCTATTAGGATCTTTCATACAATATAGAAATAGAAAAAAGATAAATTATTATTATAAATTAATATGTTATTATATTTTAAGAAAGTTTATTATAAATAAAATATTTTCAGCAGTTATAGATTTTCTCCCTAAGAAAATGTGTTGTTTAATTAAGAAAAAAGCACTTCTTTAGTAGCGTATTTTTAAACTAAACTGTTTAGTTAAACGCTATGGAATATAAAATTTTTATTACAAAAGCGTATCACCATTATTTTGTAAACAAGGGCAGAAAATTGTTCATTAGCAAAAAGCTCTCTTACAATTATGCAGAAATTTTAGACAATCAGTGGTTTTAATTCATTAAATGTTTCAATAATATCGTAGATGATTTTGTTTTTGTGTATCACACGAGGCACATAAGGAAAACAGTAAAATTTATCTGATATTTTGGAGCTTCATGCATTACAACACCTGTTGCTAAGGTTCTATAAGCTTAACATGAAGAGTAATAAATGTAAAAATTTTAATTAGTAAATTTTTTAGAGTAGTATCAGAGTTTATTTTAATTAATATTGCAATATTGATTCGTTTGTGTAATCTTAGTTTAAATGCACAGAGGTGTTTTATGGATAGATTGCATCAAATACCAATGTGATGAAGAGGGGAAATGATATGAGTGTATAAAAATTAGAATGGCTCGTCGTATTTTTTCTCTAAATTTGACTTTTTTTTTTATATTGAAGTAATTTTTTTATATTGAAGTAAAAATAGTAAAATTAATTGTTATTTCATTATAATTTAATAAATTAAGTTGGAATTATATTTAATATTTTTTTGAAGTTACTTAAGAGCGCGTTGAAAGGATTAACTTAATCATGTCGCATAAAA
This sequence comes from Bartonella sp. AP72JLCBS, assembly GCF_042195705.1. Lineage (NCBI taxonomy): Bacteria > Pseudomonadati > Pseudomonadota > Alphaproteobacteria > Hyphomicrobiales > Bartonellaceae > Bartonella > Bartonella sp. AP72JLCBS. Next base: position 214,194 of record NZ_JBHIOU010000002.1, read on the forward strand.
ATGTTTATTCTGCTGTTTCAGTATTAGTTGGAGCCGCTGCCCTTTTTCTTATAGCTGGTATTTCTGCAAATGCGCAAACTTTATCACAAGGTTGGTACAAAGTTTGCAGTAAGCAGCATGATGTTGATATTTGTAATACAATGAATACTGTATTATCGAATACGGGACAACCTTTAACGGCTTTTAATCTTGTTGAAATAAAAGGGAAGCAAAATGAGAAACGTATAGGTATTCAAGTACCTACAGGTCGTTTTTTGCCAGAAGGTGTTCACATTAAAATTGGTGACGAGTTCTCTAAAAAAATTCCTTATATTATTTGTAATGGACCAAGTTGTATTGCTAATGATGTCTTAGATGATAAGCTTATAGCAGCTATGAAAAGTGGTACAAAAATGGTTGTAACCACAGTTAATTTTCGTGGTTCAGCTAATCCTATTGAATTTTCTCTTAATGGGTTTACAGCAGCCTATACCGGTCCTGGTATGGAGGAAAAAGATTTCCAACAAGAACAAATAAAGCTGCAGCAAGCTATTCAATCAAAGCAAAAAGAAATTGAAGAGCGTATGCGGGCTGAGCAAGAAAAAGCGAAACAAAAGTAATAAAACCACACCATAAAAGTTGGTCAAAACGTTTTCTATAATTGTTTATTTGAACCGCCACAGTTTTCTGTGGCGGTTTTTTTAATCCTTAATTTTTCGAAAGAATTCTGCGTTTCCACCAACCAATACGTTCAGTTTTGGAAGAATCATTAGGCGTTGATGAAATAACAACGGGTTGATTAATTGTTTCTTCAATTTGGGAAGGAGAGGTTTCGATAACTTTCTCCATCTCGATTACAGTTTCTTGCTCTAATATTTTTTGTATTTGCGTTGTCTCTTTAGAAGATGATTTTTTACGTGTTCCACGTGTTGATTTTTTACTCTTTTCAAGAGCTTTATCTTCTACCTCATGAATAGCTTTGTCTGCTTTTTTTGTTTTAGTTTTACGCACCGGACTGGTTGTAGGTTTTTCTTCAAGAGATTTTTGTTCTGCAATATTTTGATCATTCTCTAAAGAAAGTTGATTTTCTACTACTTTTGAAGAACGTGTTTTACGTTTTTTAGGTTTAATACTTGTATCATTTTTTTCAGATTCACTCTGTTGTTGTATATCTAGAGCTTGTGTATTATTTTTTGTTTCTTCAAGTTCAAAAGATTTAACAGGTGAAACACGACGTTTGCGATGCGCTGCTTTAATTTCTGCTAAAGCTTGCTTAGCAAAATCTCCTACTGGTTCTGCATAAGGAACGCGAATCTGATGAAAATTATTATCTTGATTGCGTCGACCACCACGACGTCCTCGACGACGTCCTCGACGATAAGAATCATCATTTAAGGTATCTTCTTTTTTATGAACGTTGGAGAGAGAATGATCAGTAATTTCACCGTGACGATTTTTGCGCCGACGCTTTTGGTTTGTTTCAATGGGAGAAGGATTTTCAATAGATTCACTTTTTATGAAAACAGAATCTTCAATTTCTTGCTTATTGTCATCTTCCAATGAAGATTGAGAAATTCTCTCTGCTATTGAGCCTTTAGAAATAACAAGATGTTGTGTTCCAATACTATCATCTGCTTCAATACTAATATTAAGTTTAAAGCGAGCTTCTAAATTAACAAGAATATTGCGTTTATGATTTAATACATAAAGCGCTGTTGCTACGGGGGTGCGCACGATAATATTATGTTGCGAATTATGAAGAAGATATTCTTCAATTGAGCGCATGACATGTAACGCAATTGATGATTCAGAACGTATATTTCCTGTTCCTGCGCAATGTGGGCAGGGCTGTGTCGTACTTTCTAAAACCGATATGCGAATACGTTGACGACTCATTTCTAAAAGGCCGAAGTGTGAAATATGACCTACTTGAATACGAGCACGATCGTTTTTTAAACAATCTTTTAATTTTTTTTCGACCAGCTTCACATTGCGTTCTTCAAGCATATCAATAAAATCAATCACAATTAAACCAGCAAGGTCACGCAAGCGTAATTGACGCGCTACTTCTTCAGCAGCTTCAAGGTTAGTTTGTAAGGCTGTCTTTTCGACAGAGAATTCTTTCGTAGAGCGGCCAGAATTTACGTCAATAGCAACAAGTGCTTCTGTTTGATTAATAACAAGATAACCACCAGATTTTAAAGAAACCTGTGGTTGCAACATTTTATCAAGTTGAATTTCAATATTATTTCTTGCAAAAATGGGCGTAGGATCACGGTAAGGTTGCACAACTTTTGCATGACTTGGCATGAGCATACGCATAAAGTCTTTCGCTTCACGATATCCTTGGTCTCCAGAGACAAGAATTTCACTAATGTTCTTATTATAAAGATCTCGTATAGAACGCTTGATGAGATTGCTTTCTTCATGGACAAGGCATGGTGCCGTTGACTCGAGTGTCAAAGTGCGAATAGTATCCCATAACCGCATAAGATATTCATAATCACGTTTAATTTCAGCTTTTGTTCTATTGGCACCAGCGGTTCGTAAGATAACGCCCATACCTTTTGGAACGGCTAATTCTTTTACGATTTCTTTAAGACGCTTACGGTCTTGTACGTTCGTAATTTTTCGTGAAATACCACCACCACGTGCTGTGTTGGGCATTAGAACAGAGTAACGACCAGCTAGAGATAGATATGTTGTAAGGGCAGCACCTTTATTACCACGCTCTTCTTTGATAACTTGTACCAACAAAATTTGACGTCGTTTAATGACTTCTTGAATTTTATACTGGCGCCCTTGTTTTCTTTGATAAATCGGGAGCTCTTCACGGATGTCCTCAGCACCGACCATTTCAATCTCATCATAAGAGATATTGGCATTTAATGCTTCTTCTGTATTATCAATTATTATCGCTTCAGATGTGATATCATTTTCAATATCGGCTGCTATAACATTGTTTTTTTCACTTTTTTTTGTTCTTCTGGAGCGTTTTTTATTTTTAGTTGCTTCTTCCGTAAAGGTATCTACAGAATTTTCTCCTACAGCTTCTTTTTCTTCTTCTTCAAGAAGAGCAAGGCGATCAGCAATAGGAATTTGATAATAATCAGGATGAATTTCAGAAAATGTTAAAAAACCATGTCGGTTTCCACCATATTCAACAAAAGCCGCTTGGAGAGACGGTTCTACACGCGTAATACGTGCGAGATAAATATTCCCCTTGAGCTGTTTTCTATGTTCTGATTCAAAATCAAGTTCTTCAATTTTGTTGCCGTGAACAACAACAACACGTGTTTCCTCCGGATGGGAGGCATCTATAAGCATTTTGTTTGACATAAGTTAATATCCTGAAGGCGACATGCACAATTTTATTCAAACGAATGCCATAACTATTCGTAAACATAAAAGGCTGTCTGCCATAAAAGGGAGGTACCAGAAAAACAGGACGAAACACCACGTGCAAAGGCATGACTGCATTTACACCATTTCTCATCATTATTTCCATCTGTTTTTTATGACTCATATTTTCTTAAAAGTCTCCGGTAAAATAATCTTTAAAACAGTTCGGATATCCGAACCAACGAATCTTAAGTAATGCAATCCTAATGTTACAACATAGAAATTTTTCATCCATAAAAAAGTCTCAACGCATAATAGACAAAAAACTTCTAAAGACAACTTAATATGAGTTACAGATAATTTAGATGACTATTATCAGCTAGGAAGCATAAATATTCTTTTATGTTGATATCATGCGTTTGGCAAGTAACAATGTAAATCATGTATAATTATAATATCTTTATGACCTTAATTTCGTTTTGAGGTGTTTATTTAGCTTTTATTGAAAAATAGATAATAAATTGGTGTATCGTTTTATGTAACCAAGATAAATTATTACAAAGGTAATGTAGAGTATTTTGCTTATGATAAGAGTTTTTTTTACCAAAAAGCTGAAAACAGCTTATGGGGATGTTATTGTGCTCGTCACATACTTTTTATTATCTTTTTTGCTACTCCAAACTAGTGTTCAAGCCGCAGATCCTCTGAGACTTATTAATTTTCGAACCATTGGTGATAGTATTCATACGCGTATTATTGCGGTTTTTAATTCAAAACCAAATGTTCGTTTACAGATTTTTGACAGGCCCGCACGTTTGGTTATCAATTTACCTACAATTGACTTTTCGATGCAAAATACGCCTTTAAAGAAACGGAATACATTATCCGTTATGCTTTCAGATGTGCGTTATGCTTTCTCTGACATACAGACTTCACGCATTATTTTGACAAGTAAAACGGCTTTTGTGGTTGAAAAAAATGTCGTAAAAAAATTAAATAATGGTTTATGGCAGTTGCTGATTGATATTCGTAAAAGTACACAAGAAAAATTTGATGAGATATTAAAAAAACAGCAAAGAAGCAATTTTGATACAAAAACACAGTTAATGCCAGCATATAATTTCCGTGTTGTTCTTGATCCTGGTCATGGTGGTATTGATGGCGGTGCACGGGGTGTTACTGGAATTTTAGAAAAAGATGTGACTTTAGACTTTGCGCGTGCATTGCGAGACGAATTACAAAAGGATTCTCATATTACCGTTGCTTTAACACGAGATTCCAATATTTTTTTAAGACTAAGTGAAAGAGTTAAAAAAGCGCAAGAGTTTGATGCTGATCTTTTTATATCTATTCACGCAGATACGATTGATCTACATTCTCTTCGCGGTGCCACAGTGTATACCATATCAGATAAAGCCTCTGATGCCATTGCAAAATCTTTAGCTGAAAATGAAAATAAAGTTGATTTGCTTGATGGTTTGCCTGCAGATGAAACGCTCGAAGTTACAGATATTTTGATGGATCTTACACGACGTGAAACACATACATTTTCGGTTAATTTTGCAAATAGTGTTATTTCAAGTTTATCAAAGAATCATATTAACTTGATTAATAACCCACATCGGTATGCTAATTTTCAAGTTTTAAGAGCTTCAGATATACCCTCAGTCTTGATAGAGATAGGTTATTTATCCAATAAAGAGGATGAAAAGTTATTAAATGATCCTCATTGGAGAAAACAAATGGCAGCCTCTATTGCTCATTCTATTCGTCAATTTGCTGATTATAGGCAGAAAATGATACAGCCTCTTTAAATTTATGAGAAAATAGAGTATCAATATGGGCTTCTAGTGTACCCTGGTATAAATAAAAGATAGAAAACAATTTCTCTTGATCTCAATCTTGTGGTGATATCCACTTGGTGTGTTTGAAGTAACGTATTTTTTCTTTAATTAATTCTTAAGAAAGCGATAGCCGTTTTTATGATGATTTTTTTAAGATATCTTCTTCGTTTTTTTATTGCTATTGGACTTTATGGTGCAATAACGTGGGGTGTTATGACCAGTGGTCAAGCAAATGCACTCCCTGATTATGAAGTTCTTTCACTTTATGAGCCGCCGGTAATGACCCGTGTCCATGCTTCTGATGGCCGTCTTATGGCAGAGTTTGCAACAAAACATCGCCTCTATTTACCGATTCAATCAATACCAAAGCTTGTTATAAATGCTTTCATTTCAGCTGAAGACAAAAACTTTTATCATCATTTTGGTTTAGATCCTGAAGGACTTTCTCGAGCTTTGATCAATAATATTCGTAATATTGGTTCTGGAAGACGTCCAGAGGGTGCATCAACTATAACGCAACAAGTCGCTAAAAACTTCCTTTTAAGTTCAGAAACAACGTTAGAACGTAAATTTAAGGAAGCTATTTTAGCAATGCGTATTGAGAAAACTTATTCAAAAGATCATATTCTCGAACTTTATCTCAATGAAATTTATCTGGGTCGTGGCACTTATGGCATAGCTGCTGCTTCATTGACCTATTTCAATAAATCCGTCAATGACCTGACGCTAGAACAATGTGCTTATTTGGCTGCTCTTCCAAAAGGACCAGCAAATTATGATCCATTTAAGAATACACAGCGTGCTATTGATCGGCGTAATTGGGTTATAGACCGGATGATTGCAAATGGATATGTAACGCGTGAACAAGGTGAAAAAGCGAAAGCTAAACCTTTAGGAGCGACAATACGTGGGAGTGATAGCTATGTTTTTGCGGCTGATTATTTTACTGAAGAAGTACGGCGTCGTTTAATACATCGCTATGGGGCTAAAACACTTTATGAAGGTGGGCTTTCCATTCGTACAACGCTTGATCCGCATTTACAACTTATTGCGCGACGTGCTTTGCACGATGGATTAATTAGATTTGATCATGCGCAAGGATGGCGTGGAGCTTATGCGCATATTGATGAGAAAGGTGATTGGGGGACAGAACTTGCAGATATCACAGGGCTAAGTGATGTTCCTGAATGGCGTTTAGCTGTTGTTCTTTCTACTAATCCCAACAAAGTAGAGATTGGTTTACAGCCACAGCGCGAAGCTTCAGGTATATTATCAAAAAAACGGGAAATTGCTGTTTTATCTGAAGCTGATTCAAAATGGGCACTCCATGTTGTAAAAGAGAATGGTTATCGAAAAACTGTTCAGAGCTTATCTCATGTTCTGCAAGTTGGGGATGTCATTTTTGTTGAAAAACTATCCAATACAAACAACACTTATCGTTTACAACAAATTCCAAAGGTTGAAGGTGCAATTGTTGCTATGGAACCTCATACAGGGCGCGTTCTTGCTATGGTGGGAGGATTTTCTTTTGCAGCATCTGAATTCAATCGTGCAACCCAAGCTTACCGCCAACCGGGGTCTGCTTTTAAGCCTTTTGTTTATGCAGCAGCTCTTGATAACGGATATACACCAGCATCCGTTGTTTTAGATGGCCCCATTGAAGTTCGTCAATATAATGGTGAAGTTTGGCAACCCAAAAATTATGGGGGTACCTTTGCAGGACCTTCAACGTTGCGTTATGGTATTGAGCGTTCTCGTAATCTTATGACAATACGGCTTGCCAATGATATGGGAATGCCTCTTGTCGCTGAATATGCAGAACGCTTTGGGATCGTAGATAAATTGCAGCCTTATCTTCCCATGGCTTTAGGGGCTGGCGAAACAACAGTATTACGAATGGTTACAGCTTATTCCGTTATTGCCAATGGCGGACGCTCTATTAAACCTTCTCTGATAGACAGAATTCAAGATCGTTATGGGAAGACAATTTATCGTCATGATGATCGTATTTGCGAAAATTGTAATACGAATTCATGGAATAATCAAAGTGAACCCACATTGATTGATGAGCGAGATCAAGTTCTTGACCCTATGACGGCTTATCAAATTACATCGATGATGGAAGGGGTTGTTCAGCGTGGTACTGCGGCACGTTTACGTTATCTTAATCGACATATTGCTGCTAAAACAGGAACAACCAATGACTCTAAGGATGTCTGGTTTATGGGATTTACTCCTGACATTGTCGTTGGTATTTTTGTCGGTTATGATCAACCAGCTCCGTTAGGATATAATGGAACAGGAAGTTCATTAGCTGCACCTATTTTTGGTGATTTTATGGCAGATGCTCTTAAAGGGAAGCCAGATGTTCCCTTTAAGATGCCAAAAGGTATGATTTTAATGCCAATTAATCGGAAAACAGGAATGCTTGCCGAAAGAGGAGATCAAGATGTCATTATAGAAGCATTTAAACCAGGGACTGGGCCTGCTGATATATATCAAGTTATTGGGAGTACAAATTCTTTTCAAGAAGGTGTTCCTGCAGTAACGACTTCTCCACAAGTCAACAAAGCACTTGAAAGTGGGACAGGTGGGCTGTATTAATCGACAAAATCTCCTTTTGCCATGAGTCATGGTTTTTATCTCTTTTTTACAATGTCGGTTCTATAAATAGAGTGATAGAACTGTACCATTTTCTGATAGCAGCTATTAAATTTGTATAAAATGCTAAGAGATACAAACAAAAAGAGTTTTTAAAAATACGGTGTTAAATTATGCGAGCAGAAATAGAAACATTAGTTGATGAAATCCAGAAAGCAATACAATTGCTAAGGGGGCATCTTTGACTGGGATCAATCACTAAAGCGTCTTGAATATCTTAATCAAAAAGCGGAAGATCCATCATTATGGGATGATGCACAACGAGCACAGGATATGATGCGTGAGCGTCAACGTCTTGATAATTCAATCAATGGTCTTTTATCATTTACAAAAACACTTGAAGAATGCATTGAGCTTATTGCGATGGGCGAAGAAGAAAGTGATGTGGAAATTATCGCTGATGCAGAAAGATCAATACGTAATCTTAAAAATGAGATAGATAAAAGGCAAATTGACGTACTTCTTTCAGGAGAGGCAGATCCGAATGATACCTATTTAGAAGTTCATGCTGGAGCAGGGGGAACAGAAAGCCAAGATTGGGCTTCTATGCTCTTACGTATGTATATGCGATGGGCTGAACAGCATGAAATGAAGGTTGAGATTTTAGAAATTCATGATGGAGAAGAGGCAGGAATAAAGTCAGCGACTATTCTTGTAAAAGGGCATAATGCTTATGGAATGTTAAAAACAGAATCAGGTGTTCATCGCTTAGTGCGGATTTCTCCATTTGATTCGAATGCAAAGCGCCATACCTCTTTTGCGAGCATTTGGGTTTATCCAGTTATTGATGACAATATTGAAGTTGATGTTTCAGAGGCAGATGTGCGTATTGATACATATCGTGCATCTGGAGCAGGGGGACAACATGTTAACACGACAGATTCTGCTGTTCGCATCACACATATAAAAACGGGTATTGTTGTTCAATGTCAAACAGAGCGTTCTCAACATAAAAATCGCGCTACGGCTTGGTCGATGTTGCGTGCACGGCTTTATGAAGAAGAGCTTAAAAAAAGAGAAGAAGAAACCAATGCTGCTGAATCTTCTAAAACAGAAATTGGATGGGGGCATCAAATTAGATCTTATGTTCTTCAACCCTATCAGCTTGTCAAAGATTTGCGTACAGGAATTGAAAATACGGATCCACAATCCGTACTTAATGGTAATTTAGATGCATTTATAGAGGCAGCACTCGCACGGCGTATTTATGGACAAGACAAAGAAATTGAGGATATTCGTTAATTATATATCCTTCCTTCAAGCCATGTAGATTTTTTCTTAAGCTGTTCGTTTCATGGATGCTGTGATGTTATATAGCCTTTGATACTTTAAAGGTTTAAAGGGGGATTTTCTTGTTCCTTTCTTCAACTTTTTCTCACACGCTAATTCTGCTTATGATATTGCAAGTGATAGGAAGAATCTGAAATCAGAAAATTTTGCGATATTCGGGGGACTAATATAAATGTAAAACAATTCATTATCCTTATAAATCAATATATTGTAAAAATTGAATCCGTTGAAAAACTAAAATCAATTAGGGAGAATAACTTTTGCTTTTGAAGGTAAATCAAACACTCAATTTACAAGTTACCATTATGATATAAAAGTGTTGCAGTAGCTAAAACATTTTCAGCATGCCCAGATACGCTTACTTTGCGCCATTCTTCTGCTATTATTCCATTTGCATCAATTAAAAAAGTGCTCCGTTCAACTCCCATATATTTGCGTCCATACATGCTTTTCTCAACCCAAACACCATAAGCTTCGAGGGTCGTTTTTTCTTCATCAGAAACCAAGATGACATCAAGTTCATGTTTTATTTTAAATTTATCATGTTTTTTTACATTATCTGGAGAGATTCCAATAACAGAAACACCGATTTCATCAAATTTCATCTTTAATTTTGTGAAATCAAGTGCTTCACTTGTGCAACCACTGGTGTCATCTTTTGGATAAAAATATAAAACAACAGGCTTTCCTTTAAAGTCAGAAAGACACACTGTCTCTCCTCCATCGCGCGGCAAAGTAAAATCAGGAGCAAGAGCACCTTTCATTGGTCTTGTCATTGTTTTCATCTTTCTTTTTTGTGTAACAGGTATAAAATATCAGAGTACACAGAAGAAAAGAACTATTCAACTCTCTAGAATTTTATCGTTTTGAAGAGACTTTTATTTCCCTAACAAAATTTGCCCTATCACAACGATTGAATTGAAAGAACAAGCTCGACGTGAACAACATAAACAAAACAGCAAAAGATTATACTGGTTTCATCACAACATGTTTTTTCTTACCAAAAGAAAGTTTAATGGTTCCTTCTGCACTGACATCCCCTTCAATAATAAGATGTGTTTCATCCTCAATAATTTGATCATTTACACGGACACCTCCACCTTGAACGTGTCGGCGTGCCTCTCTATTAGATCTAGCGAGTCCTGCTTGTACTAAAAGAGTGAGCAATCCAACACCTTTTTTTAATTCTGAGGCATTAATTTCAACAGTTGGAAGATTTTCTCCCAGAGTTTTTTCTTCAAACGTCTTGCGAGCCGTTTCTGCTGCTGCATCAGCAAGAACACGTCCATGCAACATTGCTGTAATTTCTGTTGCAAGAATTTTTTTTGCTTCGTTAATTTCAGTTCCTTGTAATAGAGAAAGTTTAAGAATCTCATCCATCGGCAATGGAGTATAGAGCTTTAGAAATCGTGTTACATCAGCATCTTCTGTATTGCGCCAGTATTGCCAAAATTGATAAGGTGAAAGTTTATCCGCATTTAGCCATACAGCCCCATTCAATGATTTACCCATTTTGGCACCGGAAGAGGTTGTCAGCAATGGTGATGTTAACGCATATAATTGCGGTGTTCCTAAACGATGTCCTAATTCGATTCCGTTAATAATGTTGCCCCACTGATCAGAGCCCCCCATTTGCATACGCAACCCATAACGTTTATAAAGTTCAACAAAGTCATAAGCTTGCAGAATCATATAATTAAACTCTAAGAATGACAAAGAGTGCTCACGCTCAAGTCTGAGTCTGACAGAATCAAATGACAACATACGGTTGACAGAAAAATGCTTTCCTACATCACGCAAAAATTCTAAGTAGTTTAAATTGCATAACCATTCAGCATTATTCACAATACAAGCATCGGTTTCTCGGTCACCGAATGTCAAATAGTTAGCAAATACCTTTTTAATCCCATCAATATTTGCAGCAATATCATCTTGTGTCAGAAGGCGTCGTGCTTCGTCTTTGAAAGAAGGATCACCAATCAATCCGGTTCCTCCACCCATTAAAGCAATGGGGCGATGACCCGTTTTTTGTAACCAATAAAGCATCATAATCTGAAGAAGACTTCCAGCATGTAAACTCGATGCTGTTGGATCAAATCCAGTATAAGCGCTTACAGTTTCTTTTGAAAAAAGATCATCTAAGCCTTTTTCATCTGAAATTTGGTGGATAAAACCACGTTCGCTCATAATGTGTAAAAAATCAGATTTAAAGGCAAACACAGATTTAATTTCCTAATTTAAGAGTGCATTTATTGTATATAATAGGCGATTATATAACGAATTATTAATGCGTTATCTATCATAACTGACGCACACCTCACAAGAGAAAGAGACATATTGGTAGTATAAAGATAATAATACAGGTATTATTTCCTTTTTACGCTAAAAAAGAAACTTCTTAGTAATAGAAAAAAGGTGTTCTGTTATTCTCATTTCTATCCTGAAATAAAATTTAGAAAAATTTTAAATGCAGACTAAAAAAATTACTTTGTTATGATCAGAGACGATTTTTGCTAATTTTTTATAAATCTATCGTATTTTCCTAAGTTAGTGAAAGTATTTCAGGAGGAGGAGCGAGAAGTTCATTGGAGATATGGTTATCCAAATAGTGGGCACATCGTTCAATAAGTTTTTCATGACATCCACTGAAAAAGTGATTAGCCTCTTCCAATATTTCTTGTGTAATGATGATACCTTTTTGTGTTTTTAATTTATCGACAAGTATTTGAACATCTTTTGGAGGGGCAACTTTATCGATACCGCCATGAATGATAAGTCCAGAAGAGGGACAAGGTGCAAGAAATGAAAAGTCATAAACATTAGGCTGAGGGGCAACTGAGATAAATCCCTCAATTTCCGGTCGGCGCATTAAAAGCTGCATACCAATCCATGCTCCAAATGAGTATCCTGCTACCCAACAATTTTTAGAGTCTGGATGTTGTGTTTGAACCCAATCGAGAGCAGCAGCAGCATCTGAAAGTTCTCCTATTCCATAATCAAATTCACCCTGACTACGACCAATACCACGAAAGTTAAAACGTAAAGTTGTAAAGCCACGTTGTTGGAACATATAAAAAAGGTCATAGACAATTTTATGATTCATAGTTCCACCAAATTGGGGATGAGGATGCAAGATGATCGCAATGGGTGCATTTTTTTGTTGTGAAGGTTGATAACGCCCTTCGAGCCGACCCGCAGGACCGTTAAAAATAATTTCTGGCATAAAATGCTCCTTAATGCAATAAAAGGCTCTCTTTGACCCTGGTCGACTTTTACCATAGAATCTCTTAAATAATTATTAGATATTCTTTTTTTAGTGCACTTTTCAAGAAAATTGCGCTATTTTTTTAATCAATTCATAAGATTAATGATTGCGATGTAAAATGGTTATAAAACGCCGATATTTTGATCATAACGCAACAACACCACTCAAAAAAGTGGCACGGATAGCGTTACTGGAATCTTTAGAGATATTTGGTAATCCATCATCGGTTCATAAGGAAGGGCGTGCCGCTAAAACTTTGTTGCAAAAGGCCCGTCGGCAAATCGCTGAAAATCTTAAAACAGATCCAGATCACGTGGTATTTACCTCTGGTGCGAGTGAAGCCGCAATGACTTTGTTAACACCTTTTTACAATATGGGGAAAGCAAAAGTTAAATTTTCTCATCTTTACCTTGGAGCGACTGAACATCCCTCTGTTGCAGAGGGAGGACGTTTTTCTAAAGAATTGATAAGCGTCATTGATGTTGATCAAGATGGGCTCATACAACAAGATAAATTAACATCACTCTTAACGGTTCACGATAAAACAAAAGGTTTACCTCTTGTTGCTATTCAAGCTGCAAATAGTGAAACGGGTGTTATTCAACCGTTAACAGAAATCGCCGCTATTGTTCGGGATTTAGGAGGCACTCTTATAGTTGATTTGACACAATATGTAGATAAAAATTTTGTGGATATTCATCAGCTAGGAGGAGACTTTTTTATACTGTCTGCACATAAAGTTGGCGGTCCTAAAGGAATCGGTGCTTTTGTTTCATGTGGTAATCTTCTCATGCCACACCCTCTTATTATTGGGGGAGGACAAGAAAAAGGTCTCCGTGGAGGAACAGAAGCATTGCCCCTTATTGCTGCTTTTGGGGCAGCAATGACTGATTGCTTCACACAGGAGGAAATAAAACAGTTAATATATTTACGCAATAAATTAGAAGCTGGACTACAAAAAATAAGTAAAAATGTTGAGATTTTTGGCAAAAGAGTTCAACGTTTGCCAAATACAACTTACTTTACCGTGAAAAATATAAAAGCTGAAACGATGCAAATTGCTTTTGATTTAGAAGGGTTTTCTTTATCATCCGGCTCTGCCTGTTCTTCGGGAAAAGTAAAACAAAGCAAAGTGTTGGAGGCAATGGGGTATCATGTTCCAAATGGTGCCATTCGCATTTCGCTAGGACGTGGCACAACTTCTGAAGATATCGATGATTTTCTGTCGTTTTTTTCTCAAATTATAAGCAGGAAAAAAGGGGAAGATTTATCATCAGAAAGTTATAAAAATTAGAATTATTTTAAAAATAAAATAAGTTTGATTGAAATTTTTGCACTTTACCTATAGCCTAGGAGATAACTTGCTTACTTTAATCTTGTAAAAAACAAGACTTTAGTTACCGGTTTTTGACGCCAAAAAATGGAGAAAATTTATGCCGGCAGTACAAGAAACGATACGCCAAGTACGTGAAATAGATGTTGACCAATATAAATATGGTTTTGAAACCAATATTGAAACCGATAAAGCTCCAAAAGGCTTAAATGAGGATATTATCAAATTTATTTCCGCTAAAAAAAATGAGCCTGAATGGATGCTAACATGGCGCTTAAAAGCTTACCGCCGTTGGCTGACAATGCAAGAGCCTCATTGGGCGCGTCTTGAATATCCTAAAATTGATTTTCAGGAGCTTTATTATTATGCTGCTCCAAAAAATCATACAGGACCAAAATCTTTGGATGAAGTGGATCCTGAGTTATTAGCAACGTACGAAAAACTTGGCATTCCCCTTAAAGAACAAGAGATTTTGGCAGGAGTAAGAAAACAGTCTGATCCCTCCACTTTTGATGACAGTATGTCTGTATCGGGGCAGGTGGCTGTTGATGCAGTCTTTGATTCTGTTTCTGTTGTAACAACATTCAAAAAAGAGCTGGCACGTGCTGGTGTGATTTTTTGTTCTATTTCAGAGGCGATTATTGAACATTCTGAGCTTATTAAAGAATATTTAGGAACAGTTGTACCTATAAGTGATAATTATTATGCGGCCTTAAATGCAGCTGTCTTTACAGATGGTTCATTTGTTTATATTCCTAAAGGGGTTCGTTGTCCTATGGAGCTTTCAACTTATTTTAGGATTAATGAACGCAACACTGGCCAATTTGAACGAACATTGATTATCGCCGCTGAAGATTCCTATGTTTCTTATCTTGAAGGGTGTACAGCACCCCAACGTGATGAAAACCAACTTCATGCTGCTGTTGTTGAGCTTATTGCCCTTGAAAATGCAGAGATTAAATATTCTACAGTACAAAACTGGTATCCTGGCGATAAAGATGGAAAGGGCGGTATTTATAATTTTGTGACGAAGCGTGGAGATTGTCGAGGTGATAGCTCTAAAATTTCATGGACACAAGTTGAGACTGGTTCTGCGATTACTTGGAAATATCCATCCTGCTTACTCCGTGGTAATAATGCGCGTGGAGAATTTTATTCTATTGCCGTTGCAAACGGTTATCAACAAATTGATTCCGGTACAAAAATGATTCATTTGGGAAAAAATACTTCCAGTCGTATTATTTCCAAAGGTATTTCTGCAGGTTTTTCAAATAACACGTATCGAGGACAAGTCACAGCGCATCGAAAAGCACAAAATGCGCGTAACTTTACGCAATGTGATAGTTTGTTAATCGGGAATGATTGTGGTGCGCATACAGTTCCTTATATTGAAGCAAAAAATGCAACAGCTCAGTTTGAACATGAAGCCACAACATCAAAAATTTCTGATGACCAACTTTTTTATGTTATGCAAAGAGGAATTCCCGAAGAAGAAGCTATCGCATTAATTGTAAATGGTTTTGTAAAAGAGGTCATTCAAAAACTTCCCATGGAATTTGCTGTCGAAGCACAAAAGCTTATTAGTATTAGCCTTGAAGGTAGTGTTGGATAATTTTATTTAATGAGATAAATAGAAGACTTTATGTAAAAAGGCTGTAACGGTAGCACATAATGCTAAAAATGACCTCTATGGTAATTACAAAAGTAGATGGATGCTAAGGTAAAATAATACGCATTGATATCTGAAAAACAGCCAAAACAGGATTAAATTATGTTAGAGATCAAAAATTTGCACGCCCGTATTGCTGAAACCGATACAGAAATTATTCGTGGTTTAAACTTGACAGTTCAAGATGGAGAAGTTGCCGCTATCATGGGACAAAATGGAGCCGGAAAATCAACTTTATCTTATTTGCTTGCTGGTCGTGATGATTATGAAATAACAGAAGGAGATATTCTCTATAATGGACAATCACTTTTAGAAATGGATCCAGCAGAACGTGCTGCATATGGTGTTTTTCTTGCATTTCAATATCCAATGGAAATACCAGGGGTAGCAACAATGGAATTTTTAAAAGTTGCGATGAATTCTCAACGCAAAGCGCGAGGTGACGAAGAACTTAAAATTCCTGAATTTATAAAATGTGTTAAAGAAGTTTCAGCCAAACTTGAAATAGATATGGATATGCTAAAGCGTCCATTAAATGTAGGTTTTTCAGGTGGAGAAAAAAAACGCGCTGAAATTTTACAAATGGCACTTCTTGAACCTACACTTTGCATTTTAGATGAAACGGATTCTGGTTTAGATATTGATGCACTAAAAATTGTTGCAGATGGTGTTAATAAACTTCGGGATTCAAAACGTTCATTTTTGGTGATTACCCATTATCAACGGCTGCTTAATTATATTATTCCTGATACGGTACATGTTCTTTATAAAGGACAAATTATCAAAAGCGGTGATAAATCCTTAGCGCTTTATTTAGAGCAAAATGGGTATGCTGATCTTATTAGGGAAGCGGTTTGAGGTTATTAAATATGAATGCACAGCAAAACTTGTTAGCGGTTGAAGAAAATATACTCAGTAATTTCAATCAGTATGTAAACCACTTACCTGGTGATAAAGCTGTACAGGAAATCCGCAAGAAAACTATTGAGCAGTTTCAAATGACACGGCTTCCTTCCCGTAAAATCGAAAGTTGGCATTATACCAATCTGCGTACCTTACTGAAGTCTATTAGCAATTTTTCAAAAGCTCAAGACAATCAATTGGTTGATGCATTGCTTTCAGAAAGTGCTGTTTTCTCCATAAACAATGGAAAAACATCGATAGAGTCAAAGGTAGACAACATTGCAGTAAAACGCCTTTCAGACGCATTAGAAGATAATTCTGTACAGATAAATCAAAATATTTCTGATGAAGATTTTATTGGACAGTTAAATACAGCTTTTGTTACAGATGGTTGGCTTTTTCACATCCCTGAAAATACAAAGTTAAATATCCCCATTGAATTACAAAATATACAAATGGGGGGACAATCTCATATTTTTTCGGATATAAAAGTTGATAAAAATAGTCAAGTTATGTTTATTGAACATCAGGTTGGCAATGATAAAGATACCTTTGTCAGTTCAATATTTTCATTAAATGTTGCTGCTGATAGTGATGTTACGTGGATTCTCATTCGCAATCGTGATTTTAATTCTACACAATTTGGTCGATTTTGTGCTGTTCTTGATCAAAGAGCGAAGTTATCACTTTATGTCATTAATATAGGGAGTCAATTAAATCGCCAAGAAATCGATATTGAATTACAGGGAGAAGAATCTGATTTTCAATTACGCGTCATAAATTTATTATCAGGACAAACACATAGTGATCTTACAATGACTGTTCATCATGTGGAAGAAAAATCAACATCAACCGAAATTATACGCAATGTGGTTACAGATAAGGCTGTTGGTGTTTTCCAAGGAATAATACGTGTTTCTCAAAAAGCGCAAAAAACAGATGCACGCATGGCTTGTAATAGCCTTATTCTTTCAGATGATGCAGAATTTAATGCAAAGCCTGAACTGGAGATTTTTGCTGATGATGTTGCATGTGGTCATGGTGCAACAGTTGCTAATATTAATCATGATTATCTTTTTTATCTTATGACACGTGGTATCCCATTTAAAACGGCGCGAGCACTTTTGATTAAAGGATTTATCTCTGAGCTCATTGATGACATCAAGCAAGATAATATTCAAATCGTTTTGGAGAATATCATTAGTAAATGGCTTGAAAAAAATGTTTAAGGTAGAAAAAATGGAAAATAACGTACAAACATTTACTTATAATGTCGAAGAAATTCGGCGTGATTTTCCTATTTTGCACCATCAAGTTTATGGAAAGCGATTAGCATATCTTGATAGTAGTGCTTCTGCCCAAAAACCAATGTCAGTACTCAATGCAATGAATAATTATTATCACTATAGTTATGCTAATGTGCATAGGGGAATGTATTTTTTAGCCAATATAGCAACACAATCATATGAAAATTCTCGTGAAACCGTTCGTGTTTTTCTAAATGCTCAAAAAGCTGAAGAAATTGTTTTTACGAAAAATGCAACAGAAGCTATTAATACTGTTGCTTATGGTTGGGCTATGCCCAAACTCAAGGAAGGTGATGAGATTGTTCTAACGATCATGGAACATCATTCAAATATTATTCCTTGGCATTTTCTCCGTGAACAAAAAGGTGTTAAACTTATTTTTGTTCCTGTCGATGAAAATGGTGTTCTGCACATTGAAGATTTCCAAAAATCTTTAAGCGAAAAAACGCGGCTTGTTGCTATAACGCATATGTCCAATATATTAGGAACTGTGCCTCCTGTTAAAGAGATTATTAAGCTAGCACATCAAAATTCTATTCCGGTTCTTGTTGATGGTTCTCAAGGAGCAGTACATTTAACCGTTGATGTGCAAGATCTCGATTGTGATTGGTATGTCTTTACAGGTCATAAGCTTTATGGACCCACTGGTATTGGTGTTTTGTATGGTAAAGAAGATAGATTAGAAGAAATGCGTCCTTTTCAAGGGGGAGGGGAAATGATCGAGGAGGTAACAACCGATAAGGTTTTTTATAATGCTCCTCCTTACCGTTTTGAAGCAGGCACTCCTCCTATCGTTGAAGCTATTGGATTAACTGCGGCTATTGATTATATACAAGAGAAAGGTCGTAACACGATTCATGCCCATGAGAGGTCCCTTTTAGCTTATGCGCAGGAAAAACTTAAAATGGTTGAGTCATTGCGTATTTATGGTCATTCTCCCAATAAAGGAGCTATTATATCATTTATAATTGAAGGGATTCACGCCCATGATATCGCTATGTTTATTGATAGAAAAGGGGTTGCAATACGTGCGGGAACTCATTGTGCACAGCCTTTATTACAGCGCTTTGGTCTAACATCTATTTGCCGCGCATCGTTAGCCATGTATAACACTCAAGAGGATATAGATCAATTAGTAGAAGCATTGCAAGAAACAAGGACATTTTTTAATGGCTGAATCAATTGAAGAGCGTCATTCTACAGAATCCGTTGAAACTGTAAGCGAAAATAAAAAATCTTACATATCAGCAATTCCAGCAGACGAAATTGATCGTATGACAAATGATATTATTGCTGCTCTCAAAACAGTTTATGACCCAGAGAT
The DNA here is from genome assembly GCF_042195705.1 of Bartonella sp. AP72JLCBS. Lineage (NCBI taxonomy): Bacteria > Pseudomonadati > Pseudomonadota > Alphaproteobacteria > Hyphomicrobiales > Bartonellaceae > Bartonella > Bartonella sp. AP72JLCBS. The sequence continues at coordinate 233,111 of NZ_JBHIOU010000002.1, forward strand.
TCCTGCTGATATTTATGAGCTAGGACTGATTTATCGTATTGATATTGAAGATGATCGTTCAGTAAAAATTGAAATGACTCTTACAGCACCGGGATGTCCTGTTGCGGGTGAAATGCCGGGGTGGGTAGAAAATGCAGTCAGTGCAGTTGAAGGGGTTTCGTATGTTGAAGTCACTATGACTTTTGATCCACCATGGACACCTGATTGTATGTCAGAAGAAGCTCAAATTGCTGTCGGATGGTACTAAAAGTATTGTTAAGAGACTCTAATTTAGCCATTCATGAATAAGCTGTTTACTTTTCACAAGCATTTGAATTTAAGGACGATCGCATGAGTTATAATAAACAAAAACTAGAACTCACTTGGATTGGAAAAGAAAAACGCCCAAAACTAGAGCCTCGTATCTTATTAGAAGATCTTGAAAAATCTTATCACGCTTCGCATCGAATATCATCCCAGGATATTTTTGATAATAAACTTATTTTTGGTGACAATTTGCTCGCACTCAAAGCGCTTGAACAAGAATATATGGGGAAGGTAAAATGTATCTATATCGATCCGCCTTATAATACAGGCAATGCCTTTGAACATTATGAAGATGGTTTAGAGCATTCCATATGGCTCAGCCTTATGAGAGACAGGCTAGAATTGTTACATCATTTACTGGCGGATGATGGAAGTATCTGGATATCAATTGATGATGATGAACAAGCCTATCTTAAAGTGATGATGGATGAAATTTTTGGTCGCCAAAATTTCATCAACAATATTATTTGGCAAAAGAAATATGCTCCACAAAATGATACAAAATGGCTTTCTGATAATCATGATTTTATAATGGTTTATGCTAAAGATAAAACGATTTGGCGCCCTCAATTGCTTCCTCGTTCAAGCGATATGGATGCGCGCTATAAAAATCCTGATAATGATCCTCGCGGTCCTTGGAAATCTGGAGATTTATCTGTAAAAAGAGTAACACCTAAGGATATTTATGAAATCATCACACCTTCTGGACGCAAGGTAATGCCTCCTAATGGTAGAAGTTGGGCTATGAATAAAAAAAATTCTTTGAATTATTGAATGATAATCGTGTTTGGTTTGGTCCAACAGGAAGTAATGTTCCTTCTATGAAACGTTTTTTATCAGAAGTAAAAAATGGTATGGTTTCAATGACGATTTGGCCCTACACAGAAGTGGGACACAACCAAGATGCCAAAAGAGAAGTCAAAATTTTTAATTCTGATAGTGTCTTTACAACTCCTAAACCGGAACGTTTAATGGAACGCATTATTCAACTTGCCACTAATCCCGGTGATCTTGTACTGGATTCTTTTGCTGGTTCTGGCACAACCGGTGCTGTTGCCCATAAAATGGGAAGGAAGTGGATTATGATTGAACTTGGTGAGCATTGTCACACCCACATTATCCCTCGTTTAAAACAAGTCATTGATGGAACTGATCAAGGGGGAATTTCCAAAAGTGTCAATTGGCAAGGTGGCGGTGGATTCCGTTATTATCGCCTTGCACCTTCCCTGTTGCAAAAAGATCCATGGGGACAATGGATTATTAGTCGCGAATATAATGCTGCCATGCTATCAGAAGCCATGTGCAAACATATGGGATTTACCTATGCACCTGATGAAAATCATTATTGGATGCAAGGGTATTCAACCGAAACAGATTATATTTATGTCACAACAAGCGCTATGACCCATGAACAACTCCGTATAATGAGTGAAGAGGTAGGCTCTCATCGCACGTTGCTGATTTGTGGTACAGCCTTTGATACAAAATCAGCATCCTTTGAAAATCTGACACTCACTAAAATCCCCCGTGCAATATTAGAAAAATGCGAATGGGGAAGGGACGATTACAGTTTAAATGTAGCCAATCTTGAACCAGTGATTGTGGTAAAAGAAAACAGCAAAAATAAAGATATTGCGCAAGCAGAATTAGATCTATTTGAATAATATATAAAAAGCGGAGTTTTTCATGAACACTGTTGAAAAAAGGATTTCTGCTCGCTTATCGTTACGTAATCCTCAACGTGAATCTTTAAATATTTTGGTAAAAATCTTAGAAAATATAGAGCTTTCTAAAAATGCTGATTTGGTTACAGAGTTAGAAGTGATAAAAAATCTTTATCCTTCTGTACAAGATTTTGAACGAAATTTTCCCTCTTTTTGTTTTGCCTTAGCAACGGGTGTTGGGAAAACGCGACTTATGGGGGCTTTTATCAGCTATCTTTATTTAACAGGTCATAGTCGCCATTTTTTTGTTTTAGCGCCAAATTTGACTATTTATGAAAAGTTAAAACAGGATTTTAGTCCCCAAAGTCCGAAGTATGTTTTCAGTGGAATGAGTGAATTTATTGCCAATAGACCCGTTATTATTACAGGTGAAGATTATGAAAGTGGTAAAGGTATTCGCGTTGATGAACACCATATTCAAGGACAAAAGCGTTTGTTTGAGAATGGAGATACGGCCTTTATCAATATTTTTAATATTTCTAAAATTAATACAACGGATAATAAAAAAGGCGCACTAAAATCTAGTATTCCGCGAATTAAACGCTTACAAGAAACGATTGGTGAAAGTTATTTTGATTATCTCGCAAATCTTCCTGATTTAGTTTTGTTAATGGATGAAGCACATCGTTATCGAGCTTCTGCTGGTGCGGCAGCAATTAATGAGTTAAAACCTGTTTTAGGAATAGAGCTTACAGCGACACCAAAAACAATAGGTGCAAAACCCGTAGATTTTAAAAATGTTGTCTATAGTTATTCACTTGCAGAGGCTAGAATTCACATTATACAAAAAATACAATAAAGTCAATAGGTTGTTTGCAATTATTTTATATGAATCCACTCAAGAATCCATCTTTTTATACGTGATTCATTTGATCATTTTTTATATAAGATTGCCATGTATGAATAGACCATAAAAAGCAAATCATGATACAAATATTATAACGCATGGGTGTATTCAAATAAAATGAAAAGCAGCTATCATTCATAACAGTTTATAAATTTTATGATATGTTTTTATCACAGCACAAATCACATTGTTTAAAAATTTAGTCGTTTGAAAATATCGATAACATAAATTGTATAGGTTTAAAAAATGGTATGAGTTTTGCTCTTTTTTGAGCTAAACCTTCAAAGGAATAATCGTTTGAAACGGTCATAAGCTTATAGGTTTAGTTTATAAAGATTGCATAAAAAGATTTAAAGACAAGATCGATTTTATAACCACGGTATTTTTTACCGAGGTAGAAATAAAGGTCATGAAATTCAAAACGCTATATCTCATGAAATGAAAAGGCCTTTTAATGAATAGATTGCAGGCTAGTCTTTAAGAACGGAACTATTCGCTTCCACAAAAAAATGGAGGCAAATAA